>JAUNQQ010000037.1:0-4018 GCA_030536095.1 Candidatus Saccharimonadota bacterium | reverse complement strand
GAGTTAAAATGAATTATAAGTTTATTTCGCCAATGGCGGATTTTAGGGCATTGACGGATTTTTGGAATTTAATTCCCTCTTCTTCGGTCATGGGGATATTTAGACGGCGTTCGACACCGGATTTACCGACAATGGCGGGAAAACCGTTATAGACGCCAGTGAAATCATCGTAACTAGAAACTGGAAGAACCTTATGCTTATCGGAGAGAATGGCGGAGATAATTTCAGTGACGCAGGCGCCGATGCCGTAGAAGGTTGCGCCTTTTCGATTAATAATTTCGTAGGCCTCGCGACGGGCGTAATCTTCGAGTTTTTGTTGGTCATCGTAAGAAATTAGGTTAGTAACTCTTTCTCCGCCGACCGTAGCGGTTGACCAGAGGGCAAAGCCGGAATCGCCGTGCTCACCAACCTGATAAGCATGAACGGATTTAGGGTCAACGCTGAGTTTTTTCGCGATTTGCTGACGCAGACGGGCGGAATCAAGAACTGTCCCAGAGCCGAGAACGCGGGCGGAATCAAAACCGGAATATTTCCAAGTGAGATAGGTCATAACATCCATCGGATTGCTGACGACGATAAAAATGCCGGAAAAACCACTGTTTATAATTTCGCCGACCATGTCCTTAAAAATGCTAGCGTTTTTTTCGAGCAGTTGCATCCGAGTTTCACCAGGTTTTTGGGGAACGCCGGCGGTAATGACGACAATATCAGCGTCGCCGGCCTGTTCATAGCCACCGGCATGGACTTTTAGATCGGCGGGAGAAACGGCGAGAGCATCCTGTAGGTCGAGCGCTTCGCCTTCGGCATCTTCCTTCATAATATCGGTTAAAACTAATTCATTTACGGGGGTCTGTTGGTTTACTAAACAATAGCCTAAGCTAGCACCAACATTTCCGGTCCCCACGATCATAACTTTATTCATCTATTCTCACCCTTTCTGGTTATGGTATATATTATACGCTAGGATAACATAAAGTGCAATTATTTCTTCTGTTTCAGATTTTTCTTTCTTGGTGAGGACTTGAGTTATTGCACTATCAGAGTTTTTCGAGCGGAATGAGGGAAGTTTCGCCGGAAGCGCGGAGGGTGAGTTCGGCGGAATTTTTTTCGAGGGTTTTGTCGGAAATGACAAGACGATTCGGAATACCCATAAGATCAGCGTCAGCGAATTTTTCGCCGGGCTTTTTATCGCGGTCGTCATAAAGATATAAATCGGGATCTTTTTTATAGAGCTTTTCGGCGGCTTTAGTTCCCTTTTCTCCAATAGGAATAAGATAATATTTATAGGGGGCGATATTTTCGGGCCAGACAAGGCCTTTTTTGTCGGCGAATTTTTCAACAATAACACCCATAACGCGAGAGACGCCAATGCCATAGGAGCCCATAAAGACGGTTTCGATACCGCCGGATTTTTTAGCGTAATCAAGATGAAGCGGGGTGGAGAACTTATATTTTAGAGTGAAGATATTGCCGACTTCGGCAGCGGTGGTTGACTCGAGCTCTTCCCTTTTTACGCCGAGATCCTCTAGCACTTCGGGCAATAAAACTTCTTCGTTTAGGACGATGGATTTATCCTTATTATAATAAACTGTATCTTCGCCAACAGGGAGAAAAGTCTGGAATTCATGGGAATATTTAGAGAAAGCGCCACCGGAAGCGAAGGTTTGGTAGGTGCAATCACCGAGACCGAGTTCAGTAAAAATGTCCTTATAAGCCTGCTCAACTTTTTTGTAAAAATCCTGATGTGACTGCTCGTCGGTCGTGAAGCTATAGAGATCTTTCATTAAAAATTCGCGTGTTCTAAGAATACCAGATTTAGCGCGGAGTTCATTTCGGAATTTAGTCTGGAACTGATAAGCATAAACAGGAAGGTCTTTATAGCTATGGATAAACTTTGTCATGAGATTTGTCAGTGGCTCCTCGTGGGTTGGAGCAAAGGAGACTTCACCACCAGCGTTCAGGTCGGCCTTAAACCAAATATCCATAGCGTCATCAGACCAGCGACCAGTCTTTTTCCAGGATTCGGGATTTTGGAGCGCGGTCATAGAAAGCTCTTCAGCGCCAAGAGTATTCATATGGCGGCGGATGATTTCGGTGATATTGTTTAGGACGCGGAGACCAAGTGGAAGAAAATCGTAAACCCCTGCCATTTCCTTATGAATAAAACCAGCACGAATAAGGAGCTGGGCATTTTTCGCGGTTTCGGAAGAATCGATGTCGCGAAAGGTCTTAGTGAAAGAAGTAGATAATCTCATAGGGGTATTATAGCATATTTTAGGGAAAATGGTATAAGTTTAGAGAAGAAACATCGCGGTAAAAGCGAGAAAAGTGGCGAGCCAAGAGACGAAAATGGCGTGGCGAGTGTAGGGATGAGGATTTAGGATGTAGATAATGGTGGCATAGATAGAGAAGATTAGGATGATAATGCGAAGCCAGACGGTGACGGGATTAAGATAGTGGCGGATAAAGGAGAGAGCAGAGGTGAAATTTTCGGCAGTGGCGGGGTCGTCGGGAGTGAAAGTGGTGAGGAAGAATTTTAGGATGGAGACGAGAATCGAGAAGACGGCAAAAACGATGATGATGTGGAGAAAGAGGGGTCTAATGGTGAGCGGATGAGGGGTGGACATAAGATGATTATAACATAAAATTAGTTTAAGCGTCTTAATTTTAGCTCAAGGATTTTTTGGACGGACTTGTCAATTCGGGATTCGCTAATTGTGCCGTCTTTAACGGCGGAGAGGATGGCAGATTTAGCTTCGAGTGGCGAGACTGGCGTTAGTAAAAGGTCGGCCCCAGCGATAACGGCTTTAATGGCGATTTTAGTGCCTGAATAATTATTGGTGAGTGCACCCATATCGAGACCGTCGGTAATGACTAAGCCGGAGTAGTTTAGCTGGGTTTTTAGGAGGTCGGTGATGATTTTTGGGGAAAGGCTGGCGGGAGTGTAGTCGCCGGTGATATTAGGGAGAGCGATATGGGCAACCATAATCATTTCAGCGCCAGATTCAATCGCTTTTTTAAAGGGGTAAAGTTCGTTTCCTTCGAGTTCATCGAGGGATTTTGTGACGATGGGGAGGGACTGATGGGAGTCGGTGATAGTATCGCCGTGTCCGGGGAAATGTTTAAAAACGGGGATGATGTCGGAATCTCTTAGTCCGCGTGCGAGCGCGGTGGACATATCGGCGACGGTGTTTTTATCTGTGCCAAAAGCGCGGTTGCCAATGACAGTGTTTTGGGGATTAGAAAAAATATCAGCAACAGGAGCGAAGTCGAGATTTAGGCCGATATTTTTACATTCTTCGGCGAGGAGCTGACCGGTTTTATAGGCGGTGTCGGTTGAGTCGATTTCGCTCATGGGCGGAATGTACTCTGGCGGATAGTCAGAGACGGACTGGAGTCTTTGGACAGAACCGCCTTCCTGGTCGGTGGATATAAAGGCGGGGATTTTTAGGGTTGTGCCATCTTCTAGAGTAATTAAGTTGGCAGCTTCGATTTTTTCGCGAGAATCGGAGATGAGCTTTTTAGTCTCGGCTAAAGTGGTGATGTTCTCGTTGAAGATAATGTAGCCGCCAGGTTTCAAATCGGAAATTTCGGCGGCGAATTCGGGAGTCATCTTGGTATAGCGATTTCGAATAATTAGCATCTGACCGATTTTTTGGTCAAGAGTGAGGTTCTTCAGGACTTTTTCGGCTAGATATTTAACGGATTCGTCTTCGGGAGTGGCAGTTTCTGTTGGCTGTTCTGGGGTTTCTGGACTTTCTGGACTTTCTGCGGGACTAGGAGGGGATGTGAGGGTGATTATTTTAGGGATGATAAAAAAGCCGATGAGAAGAACTGGGATAATTTTCACGAGAAGATTTAGAAATTTTCTAATCGGGCGGATGCGTTTCATTTCTGGTGTGATTATAGCACAAAAAAGCGAAACTTAAAAAGTAGTCTCGAGCCAGTAGTCACCTGCTCTTTTTATGTTGAGATTGATTTTTTCTTTTTCGCTTTTATCGAGTTCAAGGAAGAGTTT
>JAUNQQ010000075.1 GCA_030536095.1 Candidatus Saccharimonadota bacterium | reverse complement strand
ACGCAGCTTCCCAGATTTATCTTCCTTGCGCTCCACTTATGTTTTGCCATAAAAATAATTATACACCTCTTTCTTTATCTTTTCAACCCAATTCTCACCTCAGTTTTCTCGAAAAACACTTTACCCCCGCTTCCGAGGGTAAAGTATCTATCCTATTCTCACTAGCTCACCGGGCTACGCAACGGACAATAAAGCCACTACTGCGAATATTCGCATACTGGAGATAGAAATTAGACGGAGTAATATCCAGGCTGTAAGCAAAACCAGAAGACGAAGAGGTGGCAGACCAAACGAAACTACCGTAATCAGTTCGACCACCAACAGTACCACCACCACGATTATAGTAGCCACTAACAGCCATTGAGATAGGCTCGCTTCGCATCATATTCTGTTCCGTCACTCGCTTCGGGGCGTCCGCATCTGCCCCTCGTGGATTTCCACTAATTACCGAGCCATAATAAGTCTTTACTAAACTGTAAACCGAGTAGTTGTTTCCAAGATCATTCTTCTTTTCTAACTCATTCGTTGGCAGCTGCCAGTTTGTCGGACAAATTGAATCTTCTGCGTCTATATGACCACCTGTAAGGTTAATCCCACTCTTTAATGTTGCCGCTGTCCAATTATAGAGATTTCCTCCGCGCGTCTCTTCTCTCGGTGCCGGCTGACCATTTAACATCGTCCAACTCGGCTCACGCGTCGAATTACTCGTCGAAAACTGAATTTGTCCCCAATCCGTCACCGTCCCATTATCATATACGTAAACCTGATTTACATCGTATCCCGCATATGAAAAACTTCTCACTCCGTCTGCGCCATCAACCTGCCACCCTGTCGAAGTCCCCTTCGCCACCTTCTGTGTTGCAAAAATCTTGCTATCCTCCCGACTTATATCCATACTTCCCACCGTATGCAAATCCGTATCATCTGCAGTCAATGCCGTCCCACCCGCACTTCCGTCTATCATCCTAATTTTTGCAGCTTTATCTGTATTATTTGTACTATAATCATCGTTACTATTCAGGAACGTCAGCTCTAGATTCTGCGCCATCCAACAGTTTCCATCTGCATATTTTCGTACCTGATAAGTCCTTCCATCCCGGCTATCAGTTAGAATCAGTTGTGCAACCGGATTCGTCGTCGTTTCATTCCCATTCTCATCATACCAACTCGGCTTAGACTTATCATAATAACTCCCCACCACATGATAGTTCGAAGTCCCCGGCGTCCCAGAATATGCCGCCGGCGTCGGCATTTCCGAGCAAGTCTTTGTCGTAAATTCCTGCATCTTATACGCCCCACTCGCCGCCGTCTTCATCGTATTATACGGAATATAATAATGATAACCATTCTCTTTTGGTAGATCAAATGTCCCATAATCCCCAATCGTCGCCACTACATCATAACTCCCCCACCTTGTCATTGTCGGCGTTGTACAGGTAATATTTAGTGTTCCACCCGAAGTTATTACAATGTCGCTTTTACTTGCTATTACGCAGTCCTCCCCGCCAATCTTTACCGAAAAATCACTCAACGCCAAACTATTTATCAATGCGTCACTCGCATACATCGAAGTCGCAATCGTCCTCGTCGTCCCCGCCAGCGACTGCTAATTATCCACATCAAAACTCATCTCCCCCTTTGCCGCCAAACTCGCTTCCCCCACCGCCGTATAAACTACCCTTCCAGTATAACTACCACTTTCCAATGCCGTCGTCGCATTTACCCCATAATAAATATCCTGCGTCGCACCTGTCGCTGTTGTTGTTGAATATGCCACTAATGCCGGATTATTACTAAGCGGCATTCCCGCAAACTTATTGTTTTTATTCAGACTTCCCGGATTTCCATCCGAACATGTCCCCGAAGATAGACAATATGTCATATCAAACCCATAATTCTGAATTGCCGTACTCGCCGATGCGGATGGATTCGCCAATGCCCAGCCCCACCGATTCGTATCCAATGCCGCCGGCGCTTCTACTGGCGCATCCGATGTTCTTATACTATAACCCGAACTTGATGAACCGTCTTTCCATAAATTTGTATCACTCACACTATTCATTGACAAATAGACTTTATATCCTGGTGAATTCGTATTAATCGTAATAGTATCTTTCGCTATTGCCATCGCCCCACCAGCCGTTGTCGTTAAATCCATTGTCGCCGTATCCGCCGAAACTACTCGCAAATAATATCCGCCCGCCGTCAAATTCACCTCCGTTGTCGCTGCCTCACTCTTATCCACCGGCGTAAAAGCACTAGCGGAAACTAGGGCTACGAAGAACGCCATAAAAAATACCGCGGAATATGCCCCGGCTTTCTGTAGGATTTCTTCTCGTT
>JAUNQQ010000036.1 GCA_030536095.1 Candidatus Saccharimonadota bacterium | reverse complement strand
AAGAGGCGGAAGAAGCTAAGACGCCAAAAATGGTGAGAAGGGGAGACGGTCAGAGGAGAGGTGGCGTAGTGGAGAGGGGAGAAGTGGTGGATTTGCGACGGAGAGAAACGATGGTGGAGGCGCCGAGGAGGGAGAGTGTGGCGAATTTGCGGCAAAGGGAAGATGTGGCGAGAAGGGAAGAGACGCCGAAGATAAGAGAAAGGCGAACGGAAACGAGGCGGAATAATAGTAGCGGTTCGCGCGATGCGCAGATGAGGCGCGGAGACGAAGATAATCCGTATGAATCGGAATCGGAGAAGGATAGGAATAAGAAAAAGGGAATTAGGGAATTTTTGGGGCGGCGGAAGGTAGTGGCGGCGACGATTGCGGCGTTGGCAGTGGGTGGATTGACTGGTGCTATGGCGGCGAGAGGGATAAATGTAGTAATGCAAGAAGGCGAGAAGATGGAGCGGATTTATGATAGTGGAGAGGAAGAGACGGATGCGGGGTTATTTCCGAATGCGTTGGGGGAGGAGAAGAGAAAGGCCCGTGAAATGTTGCCGGGGGAGATGGTACAGCTAGATTTGGAGCAGGTTTACGCTAGCGGGAGATACAACGATGAGGTGGGGTCGGTACAGGGATTTGCGGTGACGGATAAGTATATGGTGGTGGTGAATGTGGCGAGGGGGGCTTCGGGAGATGGGTGGGTGACGGCGATGGATTTAGATAATCCCTGGGGTGGATACGCATGGGAGTCGGGTAGATTGCATGATATTTTTCATGGAAATGGGGCGACCTGGAATAGTGGGGCGAATGAGATTGCGATTATAAATGATGAAAAAGAGATTTTTCTAGATGCAGAGAGTGGGGAATATATGCGTGATAATGATATGGAGGGAGAAGATTATACGGGAGGGGGAATTGCGCATAATGCTAATGGCGGGTATATCACAATGAAGGGGAATAAGATTAAAACGCCAAAAGGGGAATTTAATGTTGATATACCATTAGTTTTTCAGGATATTGCTTATAATGATGGGTATATTTATGTGTCGGCTTGGGCGAATGCTGAATATTTGGTGAATGATGGAAGGATCGAGGATGCGGAAATATGTCGAAATAATTTTGAGGAAGGGTCAAATGCGATTTATAAATATACGGAAGATGGGGAATTTGTGGATGCGTATTTTATACCGGCGGGAGCGGGAGAGATAGAAAGTCTGGCGTTTGGTTCGGATGGGGCGCCGTATCTGTTGTTTAATGAGGCAGGGAATTATTCGATTCAGCGAGCGGCAAATATGAATTAAGAAGCTTGGTTTTGAAGTAAAAAGATGTTGACAGGAAAATTGGGGAATGATATTATATATGGTATAAAGGTCATATTAACAAAATAAAAAGGAAAAACCATGGAAAACAATTTTCAAGGCGGAGTTCCGGTTGGGACTCAAGGCCCTGGTGCGATGGGAGGCTCTGGGGTCGATATAAGCCATGTTGGAGCGGTGGACTCTTCGGCGCCGGCGGGTTCTTCTTCAGCGGACATGAAGAAGGTGGAAGGGGACGCGGCGATTGGTCAGTTTGTCGAAGGACTGATTATGAAGAAGGGGCTGAACGACGTGGATGAGTTACAAAAACTCAAGAATGAATTGAGCGAGGAGCTAGTAGAACAGATTAATCAGTCGCTTTTGTATGCGCTAACGGATGAGGAATTTGCGAAGCTGGAAGCGAAGGGTGAGAATTTCACCGAGGAAGACTTTCAGGCGGCAATTCGGAATTCGGGAATAGATGTTGAGAAAGTGACGAAAGAGACGGTAGAAAAATTCGAAAATGTATTTATGGGGATTAAGTTAGAGGAGGTGGCATAATGCAAAACTTAGTAGTTTTTTCGGCAATTGATGGGACGAGCGGGGTGGCGGTCGTGGATAAAAGATTTGTGCCGAAGGTGAGCGCGATGGATTGGGAGAGCATGAAGAGGAGGAGGGTAATATAATGAATGGTGAGAGATTTAATGGCGGTGGAAATAATTACGAGGGAAGGGGAAAAGAAGATGATGCAAGAAGGTACTCAGCTTGGTTGGTAAAACAGGGCGTTGATCCTAGAAGGGCAGAGAGAATAGCTTCAGATGCGTTTGATGCTCGGCTTGGAAGGGCGGCGGGGGCGGCGGTAAACTATGGTTCCGTGGCTGCTGAGGGCGCACTTGCAGAAGGGGATACGCGAATAATGCCTGGAAGAAGGGGGAGGCTTGAAAATCAACAATCGGTGAGGAATAGGGGAAACCGACAGGATGTTGGTAGGCGTGTGCCACGAATGGAGGATTTGCCGAGAGCTGAGGAGAGAGTGGCTCGACCAGCGCGGAATGTGGGGGGTCGAGTGCCGCGAGTGGAAGAAATGCCGAGAGTGGACAGCACTCGGCCGAGAGTAAATAAGAATATTGCGGGAAGGGTGCCACAGGTTGAAGGGGTAAGAATGAATCGGCCGGTGAGGCGTGCGGAGAATTGGCGGAATGAGGTTGATTCGACGGGATCTAGGCCAGAGACTGTATGGCGACGAGAGGGGATGAATGTAGAGGGGGATGCGGTGGAGCATTTTATGCGAGGTGCGCCGAGAGAGATGGAAATTCCAGAATCGAGATTTGGGAATTTTATATCGAAGATTAAGGAGAAGTTTAATGGTGGAGCAGAGCGGAAGGAAAAAGAGCAGAGAGGCGGATTCTTCCAGAGGAATAAGAAGAAGTTTGCGGGATTTGCGATAGCGGTGACGGCGGCGTCGGCGGTAATGGGAGTGGGGGTGAATGTGGCGAGAGGACAGTATGACATACAAAATCGGGAAGCGATGTCACAGTCGGTGGATGGGGCGACAATGCTGGAAAGCCTAAGTGTAGCGGCAGGAGAAAAAGCGGCGGAGACGGATTGGCATAAGCTGGAAGGATATGCAGGACTTTATGATAGTGATGCTAAGCTAGGGAAATATAATATGACCGCGCCGAATGTGCTGGTTGATGGCGAAACGGGTGAGGCGTTGCCAGCCGAGCAACAGAAGGCGAATCTTCTTGAGGTGATGAATCGGATGCCGGAGGAGTTGGCGTCGAGTTATGCGGCTTTGCCGGAAGGATTACAGGTAGATGGATTAAAAGGGCTGTCGTCGGATCAGTTGGAAGATATTTTCCAGACAAATGAAGGACTGAGACAACAGGCTTTTGAAGGGTTTTCGCAGATTATTAATTCGTCGAATGTGTCGCAGACGAGACTTTATGGGGAATTCTATAATGTTTATGCGATGAAGGCGGATGAGAATGCGCCAACGACGGCGGGAAATCTTGATCTCTGTCATAGCGTAACGCAGGAAAATGGTTCAGCGGCAACAATGTTTAGTGGGGAAACTAATGGGGTGTCGTGGAGATTGACATTTAAGAATGGCTGTACACAGATTGTGATCGAGAAGGCGGATGAGGCGGTTGCGCAGAAAGTAGTTCAGAGGACAATGGAGATTCAGGAAATAGATAATACGCCGCCGGCACCAGTGGAGACTCCAGCCGAAACGCCGAAAGAAACACCGAGTGTGGCGAAGTTTACGGAGTATGAGTATGCGCCAATAAAGAAGAATGATGAAAAGACTGATCCGGTGATTATTGCTCAGCCGGAACCAGAACAGAAGGAGACTACAAGGCGGGAGGATGAGAAGAAGAAGGATGAGGAAGGAAAGACGGAGATTACGGAAGAGCAGAAGACGGATGGCGATCAGAAGTTGGAAGAGACACAAGATGCAGTGGAGACGGGTGACGCAACGGAAATCGTGTCGGATGAACAGGAGGGGGTAGCGAACGAGACGGAGCGAGAGGCGGGGTCGCAGGTGGAAGATGCGGATATAAATATCCATGATGAGCGAGCCGTAAGAGATGAGAGCGGGGAAGCGATTACAGATGAGCAGGGAAATGTAGTGATAAATGATGGTGAGAATAATGAAGCGACACAGGGGATGACAGAGACGGAAGCACAGGAGCATGTTCAGGAATCGATTGAACATGGAACGCAGACGACAGCGAGCGAGTCAACGGAAGGATATGACGCGGGGGCAGGGGCGACAGGGGCAGATTACGGGGCGACCGAATCGGAACAGTCGCAACAATATGCGGCGGAAGAAGCGGCGGCGCACGAGGATCATTCAAATCCTGATTCGGCAGCAGAGACGGACTGGTCGCAGGTGTCGGATGAAGAGATGAATGAGATTTGGGATGCAATTTTTGGGGGTGGGGAATAAAAGAGAAAAGGAGAAAAAATGAAAAATAAAAACATAAAAAGAAACTTCTTGGCGCTGGGGGTGGCGGCGCTCATGGGGGGGATATTTGGGGGAAATGTATTTGCGGCGGACGAAAGTCAGTGGGGACCGCAAGATAGACCGACATTTACATGGGAAGAGCCGGCGAGCTATATAACTTTTAACTCGATTACGAATAATCCGGAAATTGGGGATGAACGAAACTTTGTGCGCGTGCGTGAGGCGGGGACGAGTAATAAGTTTGAGGATACGGTGCATGTTGAGCCGGGGAAAGAATATGAAGTTTATATCTGGTTTCATAATAATGCGTCGGCGAATTTAGCAGCGAAGGGAATTGCGCAGAATGTGAAGCTAACGAGTGGATTCCCGACGAAGTTAGAGAATGGTCAGGCGGGACAGGTTAAGGCGACAATTTCGGCATCGAATTCGAATCCGACGGAGGTTTGGGATTCGGCGTATCTTGCGGCGGACTCGACAGTTTATCTGTCGTATGTATCAAATTCGGCAGTGATTCATAGTCGGGGGTCGATTGATGGGGAGATTATTGATTCGCAGGCGCTGTTTGGAAAAGGAGCAAATCTTGGATATGATATTCGGTATTGGGGGCTTGTGCCGGGATGTAATGAATATGCGGGATATGTAGTTTATCGAGTAAAAGTTGACCAGCCGAGATGGTGGAGCGAGAAATTAGTGAAGAACGGGGACGGTGAGTGGCAGGAGTGGTTAAATGCGCAGCCGGGTGATACGCTAGATTTTAAGATTAATTATAAGAATACGGGGACAGTGAAGCAGGAAGCAGTGAAACTGTTTGATGTGTTGCCGGCGGAGTTGGAACTGGTCGAGGGGTCGGTTTATCAGAGGAGTGATAACTTTGCGGAGGGCGTAACAGTTGGAAGTGAGCTGTTTTCGGAGAGCGGGTTGGTGATAGGGGACTTTTATCCGGGGCAGACGGCAACAGTGACGTATCAGGCGAAGGTGAAGGACACTGTGGCGTGTGGAGAAACGAAGATTTATAACGCGATGCGGTCTGTGACGGCGAATGGAACTGAGAATGATAAGGTGGAAATTACAGTAGTTAAGGATTGTAGTAAGCCGACTTGTGAGACAAATCCGGAGATGGAAGGTTGTCAAGAAACGGTAGAGGATTGTGAAACGAATCCAAATTTGCCGGGTTGTCAGAACCCAGCGCCAACGCCGACGGTTGATCAGTGCTTAAATAATCCGACGCTTCCGGGATGTGAGACGGTGACGGTTATTCCGGAGACGGGACCGGCGGAAGTGGCTTTTGCGGCGATTATCGTGGTACTGATTGCGGTTGGTGGCGGATATTGGCTACAGAGTTATCTGAAACTGAACAAGGCGACGAAGGGAGTGACGGGGAAGAAGTCTGATGAAGTGAAAGATGGGATAGTTAAGAAACAATAAACAGTCTCTTATTTTCCTTTATTCCCGTCGAAATTTCTTCCTTTCGGCGGGGATTTTGTAAAAATCGGCGTTTAGTTTTAGCGTCGATTTTATTGTATTTGGAGTAAGAATATTTTCCTGCGAACGGTCGCAGGGAGATATTCTTTTTATAAGGGGATAATAGTTTTCTTGTTTTTTGGTGAAGATAAAAGATAAACCCGACTAAGTCGGGTTTATATGATAGATTATTTTATAGATGTTACCTTTACGAGGGAGTATTTTTGACGATGTCCGTTTTCTGTATGGATACGCTTCTTAGAATGATAACGAATGTAGCGAACTTTTTCGCCTTTAATTTCTGGCTCGACGATTTCCAAGGTCACCTTTACGCCCTTTACTTCGGGCTTTCCGACGGTAGTTTTATCGTCGTCAATTAGAAGGAGAGCTGGCAGTTCGAGCGCTTTTCCGCCTGTCGGGAGGAGGTCCACCTGCAGGGTCTCATTTTCGGAGACGAGATATTGTTTTCCGCCAACCAAAATTACTGCTTGTTTCATAATTATTCCTTAAGTTATATCTGTTCTATTTTAGCACAGATGGGGAGAAAATGCAAGAGTGGAAATTAGGCTATCTCTGTGGTAGAATCATTTTATGAGAATTAGGGAATTGGAAATAGTTTCTGGTAAGAAAATTGGACGAATAGACAAAAAGAATGTAGTAACGGAGCCACATGAAGATAGCACGGTGGTTTATTTAGCACAATTTGGATTTGATATTGAATTAGTAAAACCGGCGAATACCTACAAAACGAAAAGTGCGGATGCATTTATGATGGGGGCGATTTGGGAAATGAAGTCACCGACGACATTTAATAAGGCGACAATTAAAGCGGATTTTCGAAAGGCGAAGTCGCAATCTAATAGAATTATTTTTGATCTTAGGAGAGTTAAGAAAAATGCTGATGATGTTGAGAAACAAATTTTAAAAATATTTGAGGGGAGAGGGCGAGTGAAGAAGTTGATAATTATAGAGAAGAGCGGAAAAGTGCTTGACTGTTCTAAATAGGTATGATATGATGTGGGTAATGGAGGCGACTTAGCACTTCGCTGAGCTAGGCCAAGCCTCCATTCTGGTTTTGTTTATTGACGAAAGAAAAACTAGACTGGGGTGTCTAGTTTTTTGGCTAGGAATGGGGTGAAAAAGTTGTTGCGTGAGTGGGAAATGTGGTATAATAAGGTTATGGCTAAAGCGAAGGTGATTTGTGTGACGAACCAGAAGGGGGGCGTGGGGAAGACGACGACGGCGGTGAATGTGGCGTATTTTTTGGCAAAAGATAAGAATAAGGTGTTGCTCGTGGATTTTGATCCGCAAGGAAATGCTTCGTCGGGATTGGGAGTGGATAAGGCGGAGCTCGCGGAAGAGGTAAATGAAGTGATGAGTGGGAAGAAACGGGGGTCGATGACGGAGGTGATGCTCGGGCGGATGGCGATGACGGAGGTGATTCAGGAGACGAAATATCCAGGGTTGATGATTGCGCCAACGTCAACACAGCTTGCGAATGCGGAGATTGAGCTAAATAAGTTAGATAAAAAATTTGTACAGTTAAAAAGTGCGTTGAGCGCGGTGATTAATGCTCATGATTATATAATTATAGATTCGCCGCCGAGCCTGTCGCTTTTAACCGTTAATGGAATGATTGCGAGTGATTATTTGCTTCTGCCGGTGCAGACGGAATTTTATGCGCTCGAAGGAGTGGCGCAGCTTTTGGAAAGCATGAGTTTAATAAAGAAAGCGCTGAATCCGAATCTGAAATTGTTGGGTGTGGTAGCGACAATGTACGATAAACGGACGTCGCTTTCGGCGCAGGTGTATGAAGAGGTGAAGAAATATTTTAAGCAGAAGACTTTTCAGACGACAATTCCGCGGAATGTTAGGGTGGCGGAGGCGCCGAGTCATGGAGTGCCGGTGGGGGATTATGATCGATTTTCAAGAGGAGCGAAGGCGTATAAAGAGTTGGCGCGAGAAATAGAGGGGAGGGCGAAATGATTTCTAGGGCGAATTTCTTTGTCAATAATTGCGATGCCCAGGCTTTAGGAAGGAGGATGATAAATGAGTAATTTTGGGCTGGGGAGGGGATTTGGGAGTTTAATTCCGACGGAGATTGTGGAGGAGGATTTTGATCCGACGCGAGATGAGGACGAGAGTGTATCGAAGTTAAAGGAAATTGCGGTGGAGAAAATTCGGCCGGATAGGGAACAGCCACGGAAGGATTTTGATGAAGAAGCTCTGAAAGCGTTGTCGGAAAATATTAAGAAGAATGGGGTATTGCAGCCGATTGTGGTGGTGACGGTTGAAGATGGATATGAGATTGTGGCGGGGGAGAGAAGATGGCGAGCGACGAAGATGGCGGGGCTTACGAAAATTCCGGCGATTGTTAGGACGCTCGATGCGCAGAATCGGTTAGAGATTTCGATTATTGAGAATGCGCAGCGAGAGGACTTAAACGCGGTGGAACTGGCGACGGCGTATGCGAAGCTGAAAAGTCAGTTTAATCTAACAGATAAGGAGATTGCAGAGAAGATCGGGAAGAGCGAGGCGAGCGTGAAGAATACACTGAGGTTGCTGAATTTACCGGAAGAGGCGAAGCGGGCGATGGTGGAAAATAAGATTGGCGAGGGGGTGATGAGACCATTAGTGGCGGCGGAAGAAGAAGTGATTAATGAGGCGATGCCGAAGATTGTGAACGAGGGGTGGACGGCGCGGAGGGTGGAGCAGTTTGTCAGAATGAAAAAGAAGAAATCGTCGAGTGTGGCGGTGAAGAGGGAAGAAACAGTGCGGACGGAGAGGGAGCTGAGTGAGATTTTGGGGGCGGAGGTTAGTATTTCGGGGAGGACGATTCGGATTTCGTGTGGGAAGGATTTGGGGAAGATTGTGGAGAAGTTGAGGGGAGTAGGGGAGTAGAGGGTTAGTGTGCATACGCCAACGCGCCAGAGGTGTATTATTGGCTGACTAAAGTATGCCTGCGATGAAAACGAGAAAAATGTGTGCCAGAGGTACATTGGTTGGCTGGGAAAGGCTAATAAGGAAAAAATTAGATAAGTTCAAAATAGGGGACGGGGACAATGTCATCGTGGGTGAGGCCGAAAACCTGGAGGGTTTCTTCGAGTTCGCGGAAGATGCCGGAGATTTTTTCGTCGCTAATAATAGTTTCGATTTTGAAATAATAATTCGGAAGCTCGTCGAGCTTATCGA
>JAUNQQ010000002.1:7029-26020 GCA_030536095.1 Candidatus Saccharimonadota bacterium | reverse complement strand
TTTAGAAAGGTGATTTTTATTGATTATTTTAACGCTTTTTGGCATAATTCTTCTCCCTTGGGATGGCGGCAAACCAGGCGATAATAATCATTCGCACCATCTCCGGCAAGAGAAGATGGCGACATTCATTAGCAAGATCGCGTGTCCAACCATAACGGCGAAAACGAGTATAAATATCACGTTCGTTAATCTTATGTAATGTCTTATAGAATTCGTCAATAGGGTCTAGCTTTTTTAGTTCGGCGAGAGTAATTTTAGGGGTAAGTGAGCGATACGACATGGAGCGCGCGAGCAGAGCGGCACCATATTCAAAGGCGATGTGTTTAGTCATATACCCTTCAGGGCCAAGATAGAGCCAGTTATTACGAGCTTTTTCGGAAAAGTTATGACCAGGCATAATACCCTTAACTGGCTGGCCGAAGATTTTAACATATTCCTGATCAGACATCAATTCATTTACAGCCTCCTGATAAGGGAAATGATGTGGCGGAGTAAGACCGTCAACAACAGAGTGCGCAAGCCAGGCCGCCTCAAAAGCAGCGCGGGAAACGTCAGGCTTTGTGGACTTTTTCAAAGTTTTTGATTGTTTTTTCCCCTGGTAAATCCCCTCGTAGCTGCGATTATCTCCGAGTAGCGCCTGACGGAGATTATAAAGATGATTCTGAATTAGCTCGCGCAAAACACCGTCATCATCGTCGGGCAAAATCATATGCATTGGTTCGTCCACTCCTGGAGACTTAGTCTTTAAGCCGTCCGGTCCGCGGTTTCCCTCAAAATTCAAAATCATCTCAATGCTAGGAAAAAAATCCTTTTTTCTTAGCAATGTGCCAAGTTTTCGGCGAGCAACGCGATCAAGCTTCTGGTGGGTGCCGATTAGGCGACCAGATTTTTTGGCGTTTTTTAGCAATCCGACGGATGAATACATTAATTTAGAGTGGTTAATTGTTGATATTTTTTAATTCCCTGCCCCAATTCTTTATATTTTATCATAATTTCGGGATTTTGTGAAATTTTTTCAGCATGACGCTGAGCGAGATTAATTAGATGGGTGTCAGCCAGCGAGGCGATACGGAGGTCGAGCGCACCATGCTGGAGCGAACCATAAATCTCGCCAGGGCCGCGCAACTTCAGGTCAACTTCGGCAAGATGAAAACCATCAGTGCTTTTTTCGACCTCTAGAAGGCGACGAGTTGGCTGCTCGGCGGAGGTAATAAGATAACAATAACTCTGAAAGTCGCCACGACCGACGCGACCGCGGAGCTGATGAAGCTGGGCAAGACCATAGCTTTCGGCGTCCATAATTACCATAATCGTAGCATTTGGAACGTTGACGCCAACTTCGACAACGGTGGTGGAAACGAGAATGTCAATTTTGTGATTAGAAAATTTTGCCATAATTTCATCTTTTTCGGCAGGCTTCATCCGGCCATGGAGAAATTCGATTTTTGCGCGGGGAAAAATAGTTTTTAGTTTTTCGGTTTGACGTTTTACGGAGATTGTTTCCTGCTTAGCCATAGAATCGCGCGAGTGTCCGTCTTCGATTTTTTTACAAATCCAATAGGCTTGGCGGCCAAGATTAAGCTCATCCCGAATGTGCGGATAGAGAGTTTCGCGCTGCTCAACTTCGGTTAGAACCTTGGTCCTAATCGGTTTCCGGCCGTGCGGCATTTCGGAAATAATCGAGACGTCAAGATCGCCAAAAACGGTGAGCTGAAGAGAGCGCGGAATGGGAGTGGCAGTCATTGAGAGAAGGTGGGGCGCAAAATCTTGAGCCTTCAAAAGAAGTTTTTGGCGCTGCTGAACACCGAAGCGGTGCTGCTCGTCAATGATGCAAAGAGAAAGATCCTGGAACTGGGTATCATCGGTAATAATGGCGTGCGTGCCGACGACGAGGTCAACTTCGCCGGATTTAATGCGGGATTTTAGCTCGGGCTTATGCTTAGTTGCGCCGACAAGAAGACCGATTTTTACGCCAAGCGGAGAGAGGATTTTGTCCAGTTCCTCAGCGTGCTGAGTGGCGAGAATAGAGGTAGGAGCGAGCAGAGCAGACTGAAAACCGGCTTTTGTCGCCTGAAGAATGGCGGTCGCGGCGACAATGGTTTTGCCAGAACCGACATCACCCTGAAGGAGACGGTTCATCGGAGTTTTTTTCTCGAGATCCTTAATTATTTCCCAAGCGGAGATTTTTTGAGCCTGGGTGAGTTGAAAAGGAAGAGATTTTAGAAGTTGCTGCATAGCATCATTATTGTAAGGAATTTGACGAGCGGTCAATTTTTTATTTTCGTTACGATTAAGACGGGCGGCAAGGATGAGCTCAAAAAGTTCTTCATAGGAAAGATAGGTACGGGCCACATCCGCTTCGGACTGGTTCTCGGGAAAATGGATTTTATAGAGAGCGTCACGGCGAGCGTTTTTACCTGCGAAGCTAGAGGAATCTGGCAAAGATGGTAATAAATCGGGAATTTTGGCAAATTCAGCGCGAAGATGAAAAATCAGACGCTTAAAAGTATCGGGCTTAATAGCGGATTTCTGAGGATAAATTGGTTGGAATTTTCCGGCATAAGCGGAAGCTTCTTCGACCGCCGTAGCCTTTTCGACCTTGGGGTTACTTAGCTGATATCTTCCGCGCTGGAGTTCATATTGGCCAGAAAAAAGATATTCGATGTTCTTATCCTTAAACTGGGTCGCGCGGTAAGGCTGATTAAACCAAACAGCGCGGACAGAATCATCACCATCAGAGACAATAGCCTCGGTAATACTGAGACGGCGAGAGCGGGCGTTTTTAGTTTCTATGTCAACAATCTTACCGATGAAGCTGACTTTTCCAGGGTGAAGGTCGGAGATATGTGTTAGGTTTTGGTAATTTTCATAGTCGCGCGGAAGGTAATAAAAGAGATCGCGAACCGTAAAAATACCAGCCCGGTTTAGATCGGCCTTAGTTTTTTCGCCAATGCCAGGCAAAATATCAACCTCCGAAAGCATATTTAACATAAGAAGATTATAGCACATCTGGGAGGATTATTGGAAAAAAGATTGATTTAATTAATTATTTGGAAATTTTGGAAAAATAAAAAATGTGTGCTATAATGGGGGCATAACAATTGGAAGCGAGGTAAATGAATAAAGTCGCAAAATATTTAAATCAGCATTTGGTTGGGAATGTTTTTGAGAAGCCGGAAATTCTGCGGAGATATTCAACGGATCGGTCGATTTTGAGGATTGAACCGAAGATGGTAGTGGTGCCGGAGAATACGAATGACGTGCGACGGACAGTGAAGTTATTCTCACAGCTCGCGGCGAAAAAGTTACGTTTTAGTATTACGCCATGGGGAGCGGGACTAGATAAGACGGGGGCGGATCTCGGGAGTGGAGTAGTGATGGATTTATCGAAGCTGAATCATATTCAGGAGATTGATGAGCGGTCGAGATTGGTGAGAGCGCAAGCGGGAGTGACTCTGGGGGAACTAAATACGGCACTGTCGCTGATGGGATTGACGATTCCGATTAAGGCAGATCCAAAAGAGACGATTGGATCACTGATATCAAATTTTATTTCGGATGATTATGGCGGAAAATATAATGGTATATATTATATGGTGGATTGCCTAGAGATGGTGTCGGCGACGGGAGATGTTATACAGACAGGTCGAATGTCGGCGGGTGGATTAGAGAAGAAAAAGGAGCAGACGACTTTTGAGGGGGCGGTTTATCGAGAAATTTCGGAGTTGATTGGAAAGAATTTTGACCATATTAATGATTTAAAGCTAAAACCAACAGTGGATTCGTGCGGATACCAGATGATTACGCAGGTATATCGAGATAAGGGGAAGACTTTTGATCTTCTGCCGCTGTTTTTTGGGGCGCAGGGAACACTAGGGATAATTACAGAGGTGATTTTACGGTGCGAGGTTTTAGAGTCGGATGTGTCGAGATTTGCGGTGGCGTTTCCGACGATGAATGGACTGATGGATTTTACGAAAGAGGCGATGGCGCTGGAACCGCTAGAGATAAATCTTTATGATGCGCGGATTTTTGAGGCGACGAGTGAAACTGGGAAAAATCCGGAGCTGTTTTCGGAGAAATTTGGAAATGGGTACATACTATTAATTTCGTTTAATGACACGGCGAAGAAGGCGGAAAAGAAAATTTCGCGACTCTTAAAAAAGATGCCGGAGACGAGCGCAGCAGTCGTGGAAGGAAATGAAAATTCAACCGATTTTGGGAGAATTAGTGGGAGCTTAGCGAGTTACCTGAATGATGATTTAAATAGCGAGCGAGCAGTGATTGCGGATGATTTTTATGTGCCGGATGAAAAATTGCCAGAGTTCTTAGCAAGCCTAAGAGAAATGGAGGAGACATTTGGAGCGGAGCTGGCGGTGTTTGGGTCGTTTTCAACAAAGAATTACAACGTGCGACCAGAGGTGAATTTATCAACTGTAAGGGGGCGACAGTTTGTCGTGTCATTTTTAAAAGATTTTGCAGGATTACTATCCGTTTATGACGGTTCAATTACGGGCGGGTCGCCAGAGGGGAGAGTGAAGGCGGTAGTGACAAATGACGAGCTTTCTGATGCGGAATTTGAGCTTTATCGGAGAGTGAAGGAGATTTTTGATCCGCAGGGGATTTTAAATACGGAAGTAAAATTAGGCGCAGAAAACAGGGATCTCGTACGAAATATTAGAAATAGTGCATTGTAGGTTTATGCGGATTTTTTAGTGGTGGTGGATTTTTTGGTTGTTTTCTTTAGGGGTTCTTTAGTTGCCTTTTGATTTTGACTAGAAAGATGGTCAGCGAAGAGTTTTATTAGAGCCCAACAAACGAGATTCATAGAAAGGGCAGTAAAAGAGATTAGTGGGATGATTAGTAGGGCGGCGCCGACTGAAGCGTTTAAGAGGCCGATAAGGCTAGCGAGAACGAGGGCAACGGCAGAAAAAATACCATAAAACCACTCGATTAATAGTAGATGTCGATGAGACTTGTAAAGATTTTGAAAATATTTCATAGTAACTCCTAATAATATATGTTATTATAGCATATTTTCCATAAAAAGCAAGGCTGAAAAAGGGTTGAAAAAAGGACGTGGTTATGCTAGAATAGGCTCATAAATGGAGGAAAAAATGGTAACAAAGGTTGCGATTAATGGTTTTGGGCGAATTGGGAGGAATGCTTTTAAGATTGCCTTGCTTAGAGATGATGTTGAGGTCGTTGCACTAAATGATTTAACAGATACAAAAACTCTGGCGAACCTACTGAAATATGATTCGACGTATGGGACTTACGGAAAGGAAGTGACTTTTGACGAGAAGCATGTGATTGTGGACGGAAAAAAGTTTCCAGTTTATTCGGAACAAAATCCGGTGAATTTGCCGTGGCGAGGGTTAGATGTTGACGTGGTGATTGAGTCGACGGGGCATTTTGTGGAGCCAGAAAAGGCACGAGCGCATATTATGGCAGGGGCGAAGAAGGTGGTGATTTCTGCGCCAGCAAAAGGCGAAGGAGCGAAGACGATTGTGCTAGGGGTGAATGAAGATACGCTGGATGAGAATGACGTGGTGATTTCTAATGCGAGTTGTACGACGAACTGTATTGCGCCGGTAATGAAAGTACTAGAGGATAGTTTTGGAGTAGAGAAGGCGATGATGACGACGATACATTCTTATACGGCGACACAGAACGTCTTGGATGGGCCAGCACGCGATATGCGAATGATGCGAACGGCGGGACAGAATATTATTCCGACAACGACGGGTGCATCAAAGGCCGCGGCGCTGACAATTCCGAGCCTGAAGGGAAAATTCAATGGCTTATCGGTGCGAGTGCCGACGCCAGTGGTTTCGCTGTCAGATATTACGGCGGTATTGAAGCGCGATGTAACGGTTGAGGAAATTAACGAGACATTCAGAAAGGCGGCGGAAGATGAGTATTATATGGGGATTTTGGCGGTGACAGATGAGGAATTAGTATCGACAGACTTTAAGGGGAATTCTAACTCGGCGGTAGTGGACTTACCATTAACAGATGTAGTAGCGGGGAATTTAGTAAAAGTAGTGGCGTGGTATGATAACGAATGGGCATATTCGAACAGATTGGTTGAACTAAGTGCAGGATTTGGAGCTGAACAATAAGATGACTAAGGTTTTTGTCGGCGCGGATCATCGGGGATTTGGGATGAAAGAATTGATTTTAGGAGAATGCTCGCCAGGATTTGTTTCTGGGCAGAGCCCGTCGGCGATTGTAGATCTTTCGGCGGAAGGTTTTTCCTTTGAGGACGCTGGAGCATTTTCAGAGGATCCAGAAGATGACTTTAACGGGCCGGCAAGAGCCGTAGCGAAAAAAGTTTTAGATAATCCGGGGACGAGGGGTGTTCTGATTTGTGGGACAGGAGTAGGAATGTCAATACAGGCAAACCGATTCCCTGGCGTGCGGGCGGTTTTGGCGCGAAGTAAAAAAGATGCTAGATTAGCGCGGGAGCATAATGATGCGAATATCTTATGCCTGGGGGGGGACGAGACGGATTATGATGACGCAGCAGAAATAATTCAGGTATTTCTTAAGACGGAATTTTTAGGCAACGAGAGATATCGGCGGCGAAATTCGGAGTTGGACGTTGGTTTTAATATCGATAAGGAGGATGAATAATGGCGATACATGCGGAAATTACGCCGTCGATTTTAGTACAGTCGAATGATCAATTGTCGGCAATGCTGGCGAGATATCAGGGTTTTGCAAAACGACTACATTTTGATATTTCGGACGGACAGTTTTCGCCGACCGTGACGATTCCAGAGGCGAGTCTTCGTTGGCCGGCAAATATTCAGTGTAATATACATATGATGGTCGTAAATCCGTCAATGCATTTACAGACACTACTACAATTAAAGCCGGCATTAGTGATTTTTCACGCGGAGGCGGGGGAGGATTTAATACCGATTTTTGATAAATTACACGAGGAAGGTATTAAGGCGGGGGTAGCGATCATGAAGCAGACATATCCGGAGGACATAGAAAAGTATATTTTGGCGGCGGATCACGTTATGCTGTTTACGGGAAATCTGGGGCAGATGGGCGGAACGGCGGACTTATTGCAGCTCGAGAAGGTCAATCTGATTAGAAAAATTAGTCCACAAGTTGAGATTGGCTGGGATGGTGGAGCAAATATGACGAGTGTGCGGGCGATTTTACATGCGGGAGTGACGGTGATAAATGTTGGGGCGGCGCTGGCAACGGCGTCGGATCCGGAGCAGGTTTATCGCGATTTAGTGGCGGAATCCGAAAAGAAAGGAGTGTTGTTTTAATGCGTGGTGATATTTTTAGAAAGGAGAAAAGACGGTAATGGCAAAAATTGTATCACTGGGGTCAGCATTGCAGGATATCTTCCTGATAGATGACCAGGCATTTATTGGATGCGGACATAGTCACGAAGAGAAATCACTGAAAATTATTTCAGCAAAAGAAATTGAGGAGCGGAAATTGGCGGAGCAGACGGCGGGGGCGAGGAAGTTACCGAAGAACTCAATGAAATTTGTGCCAGTGGGGGAATTATTTAAGAATTTAACAATTGGGACAAAAGTTGGAGTAAAAAATATTTGGTTTGACGTGGGTGGTGGAGCGACAAATTCGGCAGTGACATTTGCGCGACATGGACACGAAGCGGTGTTTGTGGGGAAAATTGGACATGATATTGCGGGGGAAGCAGTATTAGATTGTCTGGATAGAGAAGGGATTGATAGTAGTTATATTACTTATACGCGACGGAAGGCGACGGGGTGTTCGATAATTTTGACTGACCAGAACACGGGGGAACGGACGATTCTGACGCATCGGGGCGCGTCGGAGGATTTTGATAATCTTGACGAAAAAATACTGGACAAGATTCGTCCGGATTGGATGTATATTACGACATTGCACGGGGACTTTAATACATGTGAGCGGTTTTTTGTTCGGGCGAAAGAATTGGGAGTAAAGATTATGATGAATCCGGGATCACCGCCAAAGAATCGGGTAGCGAAAGCGCTGAGACTGATGAAGTATGTGGATATTTTATTAGTAAATAAACGGGAGGCGGGGATATATGTGCCGGGGACGGTGTTACCGGAGCTGATGTCGCATCTGAGAAATTATGTGCCGACGGTAATTATTACGGCGGGACAGATGGGCGCGATGGCGAGTTCACCAGAGGAAACTTATCGAATGGGGATTTATGAGGACTTAAAAGTAGTTGATACGACGGGGGCGGGAGATGCGTTTGGGTCGGGATTTTTGGCGCATTATGCAGCGGGAAAATCTTTCCGACAATCGCTAATTTTTGGGGCAGCAAATTCAACCTCAGTAGTAACGAAGTTAGGTGCAAAGGCGGGAATTTTGACCGGGAAAGAGAAGTTGCATCCGATGGTAATACAGCGGGTTTAGTCTCTGACGGGGGAGTATTAAGTCGGTAGATTTGGGCAGTTCGGGGAGTGTGATGTTATTTCTGGAGAATGGGGGAGAATTTTGCTGGAAAATAAAGGTTTTCGCGCTTTAGCCGCTGAATGGCTAGCCTAGCAGCATCGATTTGGGCGTCTTGTTTTGAGTGGCCATAACCCTTACCGTATTGTTTATTACCGAGAATTACTACGACACCGAAGGTGCGATCATGGTCGGGGCCACTAACCTCGACGGTGTGATAGCTTGGCAAAACGCCATAGATATGTTGTGATAATTCCTGGAGGAGGGATTTTGTGTCACGCCAGGATTCACTCTCGATTACCTCGTTGATTTTTACAAGAATATGTTTATGTATAAAATCTGAAGCAGCCTCGAAGCCCTGATCGAGATAAATTGCGCCAATTACTGCCTCGAAACAATCCGCCAAAATCGCATAGCGCGAGCGGCCAGTGCTATGTTTTTCGCCATGAGAAAGTCGGACGAGAGGTTCATAACCGAGCGCGACACCAGCATCACCGATTGATTCGGTGCGGACAAGTGCGGCGCGAACAGCAGTCATAACACCTTCGGGCATGTAAAAATTATGGTAGAGAAAATCGGAAGAAACCAACTCCAGGACGGCATCACCGAGATATTCGAGACGCTCATTGTGTTCGACAGGTGATTTTTTGTGTTCATTAACATAACTGCGATGCGTCAAGGCGGTTACGATTAGGTTTACATTCTTAAACCGAAAGCCAAGTTTCTCCTCGGAAAATTTTTGGTAGGCTGCCAAGTCATTTTGATTTAGGTTAGTAACGCTAGTAGCAAGACCATCCTTGGCGTTTTTTGTAGAAAAATTCTGAGCTTGATCGGATAAGTCAAAAGTTGTCATATGACGATCATGACGCTCGCCATAAAATGGGCGCGGAGTCTCGAATGACTCCTGCTGCTCTTTTCGATCTAAATCTGTATTCATTTAAAAATCTCCGGTTCTAATTTTTTTCTTTGCAATAAGCATTAGTTTTTCGATATCCTCATATTCAATCGCGTCTAGCGCCTCTGAAAAACTAAACCACCTAATCCCATTCATCCATTTTTCCTTAGTCGGGATTTCATGATTATCCAGAGCGCGGACGAGATAAACCTGAGTCGTCATCAGGACCAGCTTATCCTGACGGCGATATTTAAAGTTAATTTTCCCAAGCCACGAGAGGACAGAAATGTGGTGTAGCCCAGCTTCCTCGCCGATTTCGCGAATAGCGGTTTCTTTTGCGGTTTCACCAGGTTCGATGTGACCCTTTGGGATGGTCCAGCGATTTTTTGAGTCCTGAATCAACAAAATTTCAATGTCTTTTCGATCTTTACTGAGACGAAAGACTATCCCACCGGCAGTCGGCTCCCTAACGATCTCCTTAATACTGGCGCGCCGCTGAAAGACGGAATCTTTTAATCGAGTCAGAGGCGAATGACTTTTTAGCGGAAGTGCATCGGGGACTTTACGCCGATATGTCGCTGCGTTCGTCTTGTTCGCGGGATTTATCTGCGATTGTCTCTGGTTTTTTGTCATCTGTTTCATTTTCTTCCTTCCCACCATTAGCGGTCTTACCCTCGTCAACCAAACCTAACTGACGAAACGCCGTACCCAAAACTCCGTTGATGAATTTTGAGGTATTTTCAGCACCAAAGGCCTTTGCAAGTTCAACAGCTTCGTTAATTGCAACCTTTGGCGGCACTTTATCATTGGTAAATTCTAGCTCATAAAGCCCCATCCGTAGGATATTCCGATCAATCGCAGGGATTGAATCAATCGGCCATTCAGGGGCCATTGGCTTTAACTCTTCGTCAAGATGTGGAATTTGTCCAACAACCCCATGCATGAGTTCATAGACAAATTCAACATCACCTAAAGGTTTTTCGTAGGGGATGATATTTTTGGCGATAATTTGGTCAACATCGGCCGAAGGGTCGCCCGCCCTTTGTCGAAATTCGAGTTCATATAAACTCTGCAAAACGATAATTCTACCTAAATGCCGATTACTCGCCATACTACTTTCCTCTACTCACCGTCTTAATCTTTAGGTTTGGCGTTTTCTTATTAGTTTCAAACGCTTTTACTGGCGAAGTCTTATTTACGCTTCGGGCTAATTTTAGCCGAAGATGACTTCGACGGAGGCCAGTCTTTCGGGGACTACTCTGTTTTTTTGGTTCGGGCATAATACTCCTTTAAATTACGATATCTTTTGTCATTATAGCATACTCGGAATTATTTTTCAAGGGTTCAATGTGGTTATTGAAAATTCGATAATTCGGAAGGGAGTATGAGAGATATGGCGGAAAAAGCGAATTAGTAGCGGGAGCTAAGTTGTTGTGCTATAATAGACTTATGGAAGAGAGGATTTTGGGATATGAGGAAAAAATTAAAAAGCTGACCGAGGGAAAGCTGAACAAGGCGGAGCGGAATGAGCTATGGGAATTTCATGTTCGGATGATTCAGAATTTTCAGCATGAGCGAGCAATTCATCTTGCGGTGACGCTGTTCTTTGCGGGGATGGCGGTAGTTTTTTCGATTTTAACGACGGTGTTTTTATTGAATTATCGAGAGAGTGAATGGATTTATGGAGCGCCGCTGTTTATTTTAACATTTATTTTAATAGTGCTGACGGGGGCATATGTGAAACATTATTACTTTTTGGAGAATCATGTCCAGGCACTTTATAAATACAATGAGAAATTCTTGCAAAAGTAGAATTTTATGTTATAATAAGATGTAAGTGCGACCGAAGGGAGGGGAAATGAACGACGACACGGTTTATATTACAAATGTCGGTCGAGTCATGCGTGGCGTTGCAATCGTTGGAGCGATTGTGATACTGACTGGGACGACAATGGTAATCGGTGGCGGAATAATGCTTTATAAGCTATTACGCTAATATCTCAGCACTAGTACTTTTAGCAGGCTAATCGGCTTGCTTTTTCTATCTATAATTTAAGAACTACGCACGGAGGATTTTAGGGATAAATTCGTATTTTCCGAGAGGAAGATTATTTAGCCGATAGGGACCAAAGGCAAGACGCTTAAGGCTAGTAACTGTGTAGCCAAGAGCGAGAAAGGTGCGGCGAATTTGACGATTACGACCTTCGGACATCTCAACGCGAAAATGACGAGAGCTTGTTAGTTTTGTCAGAATAAGACGAGAAGGGCCATCGGGGAGTTGAATACCAAAATCGGAGATGGATTGCTGATGTAGCGGAGCAAGATCCTTATCGAGCTCAACCTCATAGACTTTAAGCTTATGAAACTTAGGATGCGTCATCTGATAGTTAAAATCGCCATCATTTGTAAACAAAATTAAGCCTTCCGAGTCACGGTCGAGGCGACCAACGGTTTTTAGGTGCTGGAGATTCTTCGGAAGGAGCGAGTAGATAGTCGGCGCCGTTCCCTGCTGATGACGAGAACAAACATAACCGACAGGCTTATTCAGAGCGAGATAGAGATATCGATCGGAATGGGAAATAATTTTTCCGTCAAGTTTTATCTCGTCATTATCACCAATGCGGTCGCCGAGTTTTGCCGGCCGACCGTTCACAAGAACTTTTTTGCGCATAATTTTCTCGTCTGCTTCACGACGCGAAAGACCGGAGTGAGTGGCGAGAAATTTATTTAGGCGGAGCAAATTAGAATCGGAAGACGAGCTAGTTTTCGGCATCAGCGAGAAGTTGCTCCATCTTTTTTGCGGTTTCTAGATCTATTCCGCCAGAGGTATTGGCTGGATTAGAGGGGGGCGTCAGCTGGGCGGGCGGAGTTTCTGACTGAGGTGCTGGTGGTGTAGGTGGAGTAGCCAGTGTAGGCGAAGCAATTGAAGGAGCTGAAGGAGCACCGGTAGCTGACGGCTGAGGAGGGGTAGGAATTTCCGTAGGTGATGAGACAATAGCTCCTGGGGCGGGTGAAATAGGAGGCGTTGCGGGAGCCGAAGCTGGGACCTCTGCAGGGTTAGCGCCTAAATTCGGAGCAGGCATAGCACCAGCGAAGTCAGCCGGAGCAGTAAAAGCCGGTTCGGCCGGAGCGGAAGGAGCTACCGAGGATGCTGGTTGGGCCGGAACGGTAAAAGGAGTAGGCTGGGACAAATCACTAGAAGATGAAGCGTTAACCGAATTAGCGGGAGGAGTGGAAAATGAAGAAAGATTATCCGACACTGGAGGAGATTGCATTTCAGGAATAGAGGAAGGCACAATAGCTTCTGGGGCGCTAGCAATTCCAGGGTTATTAGAGATCTCTGGGGATTCTGAATTAGAAGGCGCTTCTGGGGTCGCTGGGGCGGACGAAGACTCGGAAGTAGTAGCCGGTGCCGAACCACCCTTATCACCAAGAACCTCATGGACGGCATTAATAACATCCTCAATTCCAACCTGCGACTTTACGAGATAACGATCGGCACCAAGAGACTCTCCGCGCTGACGCTGGTCCTCTGAGCTCAGGGCGGTCATCATAATAACCTTAATATTGGCGGTTTCAGGAGTAGAACGAAGAATATCAAGCATATCAAAACCAGAAATCTTTGGCATCATCACATCAGAAACAACTAAATCTGGACGTTCCTTTACGGCGATAGCAAGAGCTTCTTCGCCGTCACCAGCTGAAACAACTTCATAGCCCTCGGCAGTTAAGCGAATACTATAGATTTCACGTAAACTTTTATCATCTTCAACGAGCATTACCTTTGACATTTTTTCCTCCTAAATATGTTTTTATTATAGCATGCTCAAATATTTATACAAGTGGAAAATTTATTTTCGTAGAATAAAGTTCTCGAGCAAAATCAGCAAGATGCATAATCTATCAGATGAAAGAAATAGACTATCCCTGGAGGGCGGCATTACCCATTGGGCCGGCATTGCGAAGAGCAAGAAGCTGTTTTTCGCGCTGAAAATCGGAAGGACTGAGGCGCGGAAGTTCAACATAGAAAGTGGAACCCTGACCAAAAGTACTCTCAGCCCAGCAGCGACCACCCATTGCTTCGACTCGACATTTAACGATGTAAAGACCGAGACCAGTTCCACCGATAGTGCGAGTCTGGGAATTATCAGCGCGGTAGAATTTCTGGAAAACATGTTTTAGGTCTTCGGGCGAAATACCAATGCCAGAATCTTGGACAAAGATAACTGCGCGATCACCATCACCACGAACGCCGACGGAAAGTGTGCCGCCAGAGGGAGTGTATTTTATGGCATTTTCTATTAAATTATTTAATATTTCACGGAGAAAGTCAATGTCAATAGAGGCGTAGATTTTTTGGTTGAGAGTTAGACGGTCGTTCATGCTACTATTCTGTCCAAAAGAATAGGCGAGATTTTTCTTTGCGGCTTCGGGCTGTAATTCGTTGGCGATTTGGCGAGTTGTTTCGGTCAGGTCAACAGGGACGGCGCGAACCTTAGCGCGATGATCATCAAGCTTTGTCACGTCAAGCAAATCACGGAAAAGATTACCGAGATGCTGCGAAGCGGAATGAGCCTCCTCGAGATATTTACGCGCACGATCGTCAATTGTTGCCGTAGCAGGGTTTAGTGCAAGACCGAGATAACCTTCAATTGAAGCGACAGGAGTGCGCATTTCGTGAGAAGCAGTAGAGATAAATTCGGTCTGTTCACTTTCCTCTTTTAGCTCGGTTTCAATATTGCGAAAAACGATAATGCGATTACTCTCGGGCCCGTCAGTCGGAGTAACGGAAATAGCAACGGGAATACGTTCCTCCTGGATAGTAATAAGCACAAGATTTTTGGTGGCAAAATTCTGATTTTGCTGAACAGCAAGGAAAAGCGGGTTTTCCGCGTCGGAAATTTCATTGCCGTCGCTATTTTCGCAGCGAAGAATTGTGACGTAATTTGCACCAATAAGATCGGAAACCTGGGAATAGCCAGTCATAGTAACGGCAGCAGGATTTACCATCTGGATAACTCCGGCGCTATTAATGACAATTACACCATCCTCAATATAATTCATTGCGAGCTTCGCCATGTCGCCGCTAATATCTTCAACGACTGGGGCAGGCTGTGGGGATTGAGCTGAGTTGTTGAAATTAAATAGATTCATAAAAAAATTATAGCACAATTTTAGCACAATCAGAATTTTTTGTGGTATGATAGTATTATGAATAAGGACGTGGTTTATATTGAGCCGGAAGATGATATAACAGATATTATCGAGAAGGTAAAACAGGCGGAAAAGAAGGTTGTGGCGTTGGTGCCGCCGAAGAAAATTGGGATTATGCGGTCGGCAGTGAACACGAAATTATTGGCTAAGGCGGCGAAGACAAGTGAGAAGATTGCCGTGGTGATTACGACGGACGCGTCGCTAATAAAATTGTCGGCGGCGGCGGGACTGCCTGTGGCAAAGTCATTACAATCAAGGCCAAAATTACCGGAGGAGATAAATACCGATGACTTGAGCGAGACGAATGAGCCGATTGCGATTGACGGAAGAGATTTTAATGGATCAGAGAAAAAATCGGAAGACGTAAAAGAAAAGTCGATAAAAAATCAGCCGACCCAGGGGAAGCAGCCGAAGAATATAGATGAGGAAATTAACTCGGTTGAGCTAGAAGAGGAAGCGAAGAAGAAGGATAAGGGCGAAAAGAAAGCGAAGAAAAAAATCCCAGATATGGATAAGACGCGGAAGTGGATTATTATCGGAGTTTCGGCGGGGATTTTAATGATTGTATTCTTAGTGTGGGCAATTGTGTTTGCGCCAGCGGCAAAGATTACAGTGGCGATGCGGACGACGGATAATAATTTTACAGAGGATGTTAGTTTTGTGACGAGCGAGGCGAAGGCGAGCGTGGATAGTGGAGTATTCTATCTTGAGAACACATCGCAAGAAAAGGGTGCGTCGGTTGATTTTGCGGCGACCGGCGAGCGAGACGAGGGGACGAAGGCGAGTGGAACATTGACACTGACGGCGACTTTTGGGAAGGCGGATTTACAAGATTATATCGGAGGTGGGACGCCGACAATTTCGGTGCCGGCGGGAAGTAGTTTTGTTTATAATAATCTTAGCTATACAAATGATTCGGCGGTGACATTTAAGCTTGATGATGAAGAGATAGATAATTGTCCAAGCTATAGTCTTGGACAGAGTTCGTGGTCTTGTACAATTACGGCGACAAGGTTAGCGACGGCGGCGGAAAATGGTGATAAATATAATATTGGGCAGACGGGAATGAATTTTACGACAAGCATAAGCGGAATAACGGCGACAAATTCAACGGCATTTGCGGGTGGAACATCAAAGGCAGTGAAGTATGTTCAGGAATCGGACGTGAATGCGGCGAAGGTAAAACTGACACAACAGGAGCTAGAGACTGTGACGATTGATGATTTAAAGAAGGAATTTGGGGATGACTATCTGGTGATTGAATCGTCTTTTGCGAAGGAGGAGGGCGAGGTTGAGGTGTTACCGAAGGTAGGGGAGATGGTTTCGGATGGAACAACGCCGAAGATCAGCATAAAGACAAAGTATTCCGTGTCGGCCGTGAAGAAAGATGGGCTAATTGCGTTTATTACAAAGAAAACAGAGGAAGAGCTGGCGGATGACCAGAGGATGTATGACGCGGGAACGCCGTTTATTGAGCGTTTTACAAATAATTCTGGGACGTTTTCTGGAAAATTAAAGACTACGACGAAGAGCGGGCCGAGAGTGGATGAGAAGGACATTATGGAAAAATCAAAAGGCAAATCGAAGGAAGAAGTTCGGTCATTGCTTAAGTCAATAAATGGGGTAAGTTCGGTAAATGTCCAGACGTCGTATTTCTGGGTGGGGACGGTGCCGGATGATGAAAGTAAGGTAACGATAGAGTTGGAGGTTGAGGAGTGAAATTATTATGTTTAGATGTTGGAACAGTAAGAATTGGAGTAGCAAAAGCGGACACAACAACGAGAATTGCAGTTCCGGAAACGACAATAACGGTTGATCGGTCGGAGTGGGATGAGCTGAGGAAGTTGACGCGAAAATATCAGACCAAGTGGTTTGTGATTGGAATGCCACGAAATAATCGGGGGCAGGAGACTCGGCAGAGTGGCTATGTTAAGGAATTTGCGCGAGTACTGAAGCGGGAGATTCCGGGGGCAAAGGTAAAATTTCAGGATGAAACGCTGACATCGGTGCTAGCGGAAGATAGGCTGAGGGCGAGGCGTCGAGCATATCGAAAAGAGGATATTGACAAGGAAGCGGCAGCGATAATTTTGCAGGACTTTATGGAAGGTTTTTCGACACCGACGGTGGATGCGAATGTTTCGGACGAGCCAAATATAGATTTTGGAGATAGAATGGACGATGAGGATTTTGAGAGGCGGTCGCGGAGAGTGAAGAAAACGAGTTCGACGCGGAGTTCACGTTCGGCGCGCATAACAGATGAAGAGGATGATTATCCGGAATATTCTGGACGACCCGAGCGAGGAAAGAGGCATGGAAAAAATGGAGGAAAGGCGAAATTTATGATTATTCCAGTAGTGATTTTAGTGGTGGCATTGGGGGTAGTTTTAGGGGCGGTGGGATGGTATAATGCAGCACTGGAAGCGGTGATTCCAGGAGTGAATTGTTCGGGAAATTCGAGCGAGGAAGCCTGCAAGCCAGTGGCGTTTTCGGTGGTTTCGGGTGAGACGACTGAGCAGATTGCAAATAATCTGGAAGCGGCGGGACTAATAAGATCGGCATTGGTGTTTAATCTAAATATGAAATTTAATCATGCGAATGCGGAGAGTGATAATACACTGAAAGAGGGGGAGTATGAGCTGACAAAAACGCTAACGGTCGAGGAAGTGACGAAGAGACTGATTGCGGGAGCGGGGTCAAATGTGTTCTCGTTTATGATTTATCCGGGAGAAACGGTAAAATCGATTAAGTCTAGACTGATTAGTGAACAGGGGTATTCGGAGGCGGAAGTGACAGCAGCTTTTTCGAAAACTGATTATGGTTATCCGATTTTGCAGTCGCAGGACTTTGAAACGATTACTGCGCAGGGTGGCGAAGTTTTAGAAGGGCTGATATTTGGGAATACTTATGAGTTTTATAGAGGTGAGTCGGTTGAAAATATTGTGCGGACGGCGCTTGATGCGATGCAAAAAACTGTAGAGGAAAATAATCTGGAAGAGCGTTATGCGAGTCGAGGGTTGACATTGGCGCAAGGGATTACGCTGGCTTCGATTGTTCAGAAGGAGGCGAAATCGGCGGATCAGCCAATGGTGGCGGGTGTGTTTTATAATCGTCTGGCGAAAAGTATGTCACTAGGGTCGGACGTCACGGCGCAATATGCGGCGGATATTATTGATCCAAATCGGGCGACTTATGGGTCAAACGAGGCGATAGTGGAAATTGATTCACTGTATAATACGCGAGTCTATGCGGGGCTGCCACCAGGGGCGATTTGTAATCCGGGAATTACGGCACTACTCGCAGTAGCGGAACCGGGTGAGACGGATGCAATTTATTTCTTGACAGGAGACGATGGTTTGATGTATTATAGTAGTACCGACGAAGGACATACTCGGAATATTCATGAGCATTGTGCGGAGTTGTGTAGTATTGCATTATGAAAAAAAATAAAATTTCTAGTTTTATAGAGGCGACATGGGTGTATGCTTTAATTGCGGTGGTAATTTTGTCGGTGGCAATTTTTGGGTCGCGCGAGAAAAATCTAGGCGAAAAAAATGATCTGGATATGAACCGGATCGTTGAGAATAATTCGTACGTGACGGTTGACCAGTTGTCGGAATTTTATACGACGGCGACAGTGGCGGAGGCGATTGATATGTCGACGGCGACAGTAATTCGGAATAATTATGAAAGTGTTTCGGTTATGCAGGATAGTGGGCAGACGGATGCAGCAAAAGTTGTAAAACCAAGCATTATTGATGTGTCGCATCTGGCACGTGGAGTGGTTTCTTATACAGTAGAGGAGGGAGATACAGTGGCGAAGCTTGTCCAGGAATATCAGGGTGTGACAGAGCAGGACATTCGATGGTCGAATAATATAAAGGCAGACAAGGAGCCGGAGGCAGGGAAGACGATTCTAATTCCTACATCGCATGGAATTGCCTATACGACTAAAGATGGGGATACGGTTGATAGTCTGGCGGAAAAATACAAGTCGAATGCGGAACAGACTGTAATTCTAAATGACTTAGAGACATCAGATAAACTACAGACGGGGACAGTATTATTGTTACCAGGAGGGGAGTTACCAGAGAAGGAACGACCGGATTATGTTGAACCGACGCCGGCGCGGACATATTATGGCTATTCGTCTTCTGGGTCGTCTGGTTCGAGTTATTCAAGTTATTCGGCGGCATATTCGTCAGGAAATAGATATGCTTATGGTTGGTGTACATGGTATGCGTGGCAGTGGCGGCGCGATAATATGCCGGGTAATTATAACTTGCCGTCAAACATGGGGAATGCGAATCGGTGGGCTTCAGCTGCGGCGGCGGCAGGCTTTACAGTGAATCGGACACCAATGTATGGGGCGGTATTCCAGACTGGGGCGGGATGGTATGGACACGTGGGGGTGGTGACGGCAGTAAATGGAGATGGGAC
>JAUNQQ010000002.1:0-6929 GCA_030536095.1 Candidatus Saccharimonadota bacterium | reverse complement strand
GGGTGTCCGAGAGAAGACGTTTTTCATTCTTGTCTTTTGTGTAGAGTTCGTGATGGTGAGACTCTTTGGGCTTAAGGGCAATTTTGGGAATGGTCTTCTGGGGAGAAATGGAGGTGATGGGGACGTGAGAGGAATTGACGACAGAGAGGAGGGCGCGGAGGAGCTCAGTGATTCCCTGGTGGGCGCGGGAGGAAATGGTAAAAATCTGAGCTTTGGGATTTTTTTCTAGAATTGAAGATTTTTGCATCTCAATTATTTCGGGATCAAGACCTTCGCATTTGGTCAGGGCGACAATCTCAGGCTTCTCGGAAAGACTACCGTATTGCTCGAGTTCATGACAAATAGTTTCATAAGCTTCGCCAGCATCATTCTGATAAATATCAATAAGATGCAATAAAACGGCGGTTCGGTCAACATGACGGAGAAAATCAATACCGAGACCTTTGCCGTTACTGGCACCGGAAATAAGACCAGGAATGTCGGCAATGAGGAGAGATTTTTTATCGACAGTTGCGACGCCAAGATGAGGAGTTAGGGTTGTAAATGGATAATCGGCGATTTCGGGGCGAGCATTAGAGACAACAGAGAGAAAAGTGGACTTTCCGGCATTAGGGAAACCGACTAGGCCAACATCGGCGAGAAGCTTTAACTCGAGCGAAACTTCAAATTCTTCGCCCGGCTCGCCAAGTTCGGCGACTTTTGGAGTCTGATTTACGGAAGACTTAAAATGGAAATTTCCGCGTCCACCTTCACCACCTTTAGCAACAATAACCTCTTCCCTATCTTTTGTCAAATCGGCGAGAACTTTATCATCTCGCTTAATAATTGTTCCAATTGGAACTTCAATAATTAGATCTTCGCCAGAGCGGCCAGTGGATTTTTGGCCAGAACCAGGTTGTCCGTCTTTCGCAGTTAAGAGTGGGCGAAAACGAAAATCGAGCAGAGTATTTGTGTCCTTATCGGCGCGAAAAATTACAGAGCCGCCGTCGCCGCCGTCGCCACCGTCGGGACCGCCTTTAGGGATGTAGATTTCATGGCGAAAAGAAACGGCGCCGTCGCCACCTTTGCCGGATTTTACGAATGCTTTAGCGGTATCAATAAACATAGAAATATTATACCTGAAAAATGGCGTTTTTGCAAGTCAGCGGATTTATTATTACATGAAGCCCGACAAAAGATAGTATTAACTAAAAAGCTAGGGATTTTAGGTGGCGATGAACATCGTCATTATCCATCATCAATAAGCGCAAGCGAGAAGCGATGGCGGACTTTCCGACGGTAATAGAACGGGTGAGGCCAGGCTCAGAACTAATCTCACTGCAAAAATCATTGAAGGCGGTGGATTCTTCGCTAGTGCGAACAGAATTAGCCGTGGCGCGGATATAATCATCGAGAGTTTTTTCACCGGTAAGGGATTTTACATAAGTCCAGTGCGAATAGAACCAGGAGACGGCGGCGGGTTTAGTCTTATAGTTGCGGAGAAGATTGGCGTAAAGATAAATGTTATCCTGCGGACGGACAATTTCGGGCTTCTCTAGGAGATTTATAAGTTCAGCGCAGTGAGTTTTAGAGGACGAAAAGACACTGAGAAGATCAGAACGAAGTTCTGGGTCGGACTCAGTGGGGTATCTAGCAACCAAATCAGAGAAGATTTCTTCATTGGATTTTAACTTCGCAAGTAAGACGAGATGGCGAAATTCGGGATTTAGGGCGGAGAGATCGGGCTGATACTCCTTTGCCAAATTAGAAATGATGGTCTTATTGTCGGCATAGAGCGCGAGTCCAGTAAGAGCCTGGCGAAGTTTTAGTTCATTTTCGGAATCGGTCTTCTTAGGAATAAGTCCGAGCATAGAGAGATTGGCGGAAACGAGCGAAGAAATAAAACTCTGAAAGAGCGGGAAGTCGGGATTGTCAGGATAAAAGAAGAGTTTTAGGTCGGAAATAAGATTAGTAATCATATCCCAAATTGTAAAATTTGTTTCAGAAGTGAATTTTTGGATAAGGTCAAAATGGCGCGCGGAGGAGACGAGCGAGGTCTTACCGAGAAGTGAGCGATCACTAAGGAGACGGATTTTTTGCTCAGTGGAGAGAGACTCGAATTGGTTGAGCTTTTCGGAAAATTCCTGACCACTGAGATTTAGAATATAATAACCGGACATATCATCGGTAATTTCAGGAAGAGGCCAGGTCGTATCATCAGTTGCACCAGTAAGAAGAAAACGCTGTTGAGTTTCGTCGGTAATAACAGGGAAACCGGGCTGGAGAATCCAAGCATCCATAAACTCTTTTACGTTAAACTCGGAATAAGGTTGAAAAGCATTCCAGAGGTCGTCGCCTTCGGTGTTAGAATATTTATATTGCCTAAAGTAATCTTTTAGGCCAGCATAGAAATTTTTCTCGCCAAGAATTCGGTAGAGCATAAAGAGAAGACGAGAACCTTTAGCGTAAACAATAGCAGAGTCAAAAAGCGTGGCAATATCGGCAGGATCATTTACTTCCTGTTGGACAGCCTGAACACCGGGAAGAGCGTCATGCGACAGCGAATAGACGCATTCGGTAGTGAAATAATCTTCGAAAGTTTTATATTCGGGATGAAGACAATCAACACAGAGACGCTCCATTAAGTTAGCGAAACTTTCGTTTAGCCAGAGATTATTCCACCATTTCATCGTGACGAGATTACCAAACCACTGATGAGAAAGTTCGTGCGCAACCACAAGTGCGATGTATTCCTTGGTTACAATGCTGGCATTTTTCGTGGCGAGAAGACAGGATTCGCGGTAAGTAACGAGACCCCAGTTCTCCATGGCACCGGCTTCAAAATCAGGGATAGCTACCTGATCAAGTTTTTCGAGAGGATATTTTATGCCGAATTTCTGATCGTAAAAGTCGAGCGCAGCACAGGCGATTTCATTGGCAAAATCGACGGAATCCTTGTCCTGATTTAGGGCGCAATAAGTGGTAACTTTATGACCGTGGTCTGAAGTTCTAGATTTCTTCTGGAAGCGACCAATACAGAAGGCGAGAAGATAAGTCGACATCTTTGGAGTAGTTTCAAAAATTGTCGTCATTCCCTGTTTGGATTTTATCGGCATATTGCTAATGACTACGTCATCTTTATCTTCATCGGGAATAGTAATACTTAAATCGAAAGTCGCCTTCGCTTCGGGCTCGTCAATACAGGGGAAACACTGGCGGGCGTAATGCGACTCAAACTGGGTCGAGACAAGAAATTCCTTATAGTTATCATAATCATAAGAGGAAAGATAGCAGCCTTCCATGTTTTCATTTAGAGTGAAATGGTAGTCGATTTCGATTTTTTGGGCTTTTGGGAATTCGAGAATATCGTCCTGTATAGAGAATTTTGAGATTTCATCATCTAGCCTTAGGCGGTCAATCGTAAGGTCTTTTGAATGGAGTTTTATTGTGTCGGAATGGGGTGAACCGAGAATGATAACATTTCCGCGGGCGGTTTTTTTATGTTTATCAATAGAGAGAGTGAGAATATAAGAATTAGGGGTAAAATAGTTAATTAATCTTTCCATAAGAGAATTATACAGGAGCAACGGGGAAAATGCAAACGATATATAATATGTAATATTGTGGTTAGTGCAAGAATTGGAGTATCGGACGGGAACGAGAATTGAGGATTGAGCAGGAGTGAGAATGGCGTGAGTAAAAAATGCTAAAAAATTGTCTTGATAATTACTAAAAAGGGAGTATAATTAGAGGTAGTTAAAGGAGGATACATGGGAAGAAAAAATCATTTTCTGAACGCTGCATTGGCTATGTTGGTTTCGTTCGGGTCAGTAATTAGTGGAGTTAGTCCAGTAATGGCGGATGAGCTGGTGGAAAAGAAGCCAGATGAATTGGTGGAGAAAAAGCCAGCGGTGTTTATTCAGGTTTCACCGCCTAAGACACAGTTAGGTGAGTTGACTCCTGGAAAAACTTATTCGGATAAGTTTATTGTACAGAATGTGGGCGGCGGAAGGTTTAATTATAAGGTTTATACTACGCCATATTACGTAACCGGAGATGATTATAGTCCAGTTTATAACTTGGAGAGTAATTACTCGAAGATTAAAGATTGGTTTACTTTTGACAAAACAGAAGGAACATTGGATCCACAGGAAGAAGAAACGGTTTCTTATACAGTGACTGTTCCGAATGATGCGCCATTGTCGGGGCAGTATGCGGCAATTATGGTGGAAACTGGAGATGGTAATGAGGAAAATGCGACAATTAAGACTATTTCTAGGGTTGGAATTATAGTTCTGTCGCATGTTGGAGGTGAAACGAAAGGCTGTACAAAGGTACTGAGCAATTCGATTCAGACATTCATGTTTGAGCCGCCAATAAATGCGTCATCCTTGATTGAAAACTGTGGTAATGTTGATTCGCAAGTTTCATACACGATGAAAGTTACGCCACTTTTTTCGAATGAGCCAATCTATGATACGACGGACAGTCCAAAGACGCGTGATACTTTCCCGGAGACAAAGCTCTATAATACGCAGAAATGGGATGAATCGCCGAGTATTGGGATATTCTGGGTTGAGCAGGCAATTACATTCGGAGCTGAACCGAGCGTAGTGAAGCAGTTGGTGGTGATTTGTCCGATGTGGCTATTATTTCTGATTATCGGAATCATATTCTTCATTATCTTCTGGTTAGTTTCAAGAGCAATGTCGAGGAAGAAAAAAGATCAGCAGAGTAGAGGTGCTGAGGAGAAGAAATAATGAAAATAAAGAGAAAAGTTAGACTTGACTCTGTAAATAAGTTCTTTGCAACGGCGATAAGTACGGTGGGAGTGGTGTTGGGTTCGCTGACGGCTACGATGCCACAGGTAGTAATGGCTGAAAGCGAAGGAATAGAGGGGGGCGCCAAACAGAACGAAGCGAGTAATGGGTTGCTTGCGATTGAGAATGGAAGCCAGATTGCGGATGAGCCAGGAGGGGGTGGCTCTCCAGCAGTATGGCTACAAGTTTCGCCAGTTTCACAAAAAGTTTCTTTGTCGGCAGGAAAAACATTGGACTACGTGTTTAATGTAAGTAATATCGGGTCGTCAAAATTTAGCTTTCATGTTTATACAGCGCCATATACGGTTATAGATGAAGACTATAATGTTGATTTTTCGAAAGAAACTCCAAGGACGCAGTTGTCACACTGGATAACATTTAAGACTGAAGATGGAAATTTTGCTGAGACGGCAAGTTATACGGTAGATGTGAATGAGAAGAAGCAGATAGAATATCGGGTACAGGTACCTTCGGATGTTCCGGATGGTGGTGAGTATGCGACAATCTTTGCGGAGTCAGATGCGTCGGAAGGTGAGGCGTCCAGCTCTGGAATTAAGACGGTTTCCAGGGTGGGAATGATTGTTTATGGTAGTACGGATGGAAATACGGTTGACGCGGCGGAGATTACGGAAGCGAATGTTCCAACTTTTATGACGAGTGGAGATATTAATGCAATTTCTAAGGTGAAAAATTCGGGAAATACGGATTTTGAGGCAACTTATCAGTTTACAGTTAATTCCCTTTTTGGAAAGGAGCTATATAGTAGGGCGACAACATATCAGATTCTTCCTGATACGGTCAGGAAAGTGAATATGGATTGGGAAAGTTCGCCGATGATGGGATTTTTCCAGGTTAAGTATTCCGTGAAGGCGCTCGATAAGACACAGGAAGTATCTCGGATTGTGATAATTCTACCGGTTTTTGTGATAGTTTTGGGAATAATCCTATTGACATTAATTGTCGTCTGGATTATAATCCTAATTAGGAAACGACGAGAACGTGAATCCCGTCTTCTGGTTTAGGCTAGGACTGGAAGATGAATAACTTGAGTGAATCGGTTATTCGGTAAAGGCTAGTACTGAGAGGATAGTGTTCTTATAACTTCCAAAACAAAAACGTAAAAGAGTGTGAAAAATATGAAAATAAGTAAAAAACGGTTGTTTGGATACGGGTTTTTCGCGGCGGTTTTGGCGATAACCATGTATGCGACGACAGTTCCAGATGCAAGTGCATTGGAAATATGTACTGCTATCAACAGGTCGGCGGAGGGTGACGGTGGGTCGTCTTCTGGTGGAGAGGGTAGCGTGTCGCCGGGGGGAAGTGAAGGTAGTGGTGGGGCATCGGTTAGTGGAAATGTTGAAGTTGTAGTGAAAGTTTATTCAGATAATCCTTCGCTTGTGATTAATCAACCGGCAGATGGGTCGGTGCTTGCGACAGCAATAGTTACGATAAAAGAAAGTTATTCAGACCTTGACTGTTTGAATAACACGATTACTTGGGGTGATTATAAGGCAAACCTTGGGGATTACGTGCCAAGTTCGTTGCCGGCATACGGTGATTATAGTACGTCAGTAAACCTAATGGCGTTAGGTGGTTATGGTATTTATAATCTAAAAGCGACAATGGCGACGTATCCATATCAGAAACAGCAGGAAAATCTGTTGGGTGATCAAGGATATTTGACCGATAATTCGGGATTTCGATATGCACCAGTAACGGTGACTTATCTTGGAACAGATGAAAATGGTGATCCAGTTTTTCAGGTTGAGTATGATGAATTTACAAATTATGTAGATCTTGACTTTTTGCAGAACGGAAAATCGGTTTTGGATGGTACAATTCGAACGCCAGTAGAGCATCCAGGGACGTCTGGGTCGATGATTGTATCTATTCCAGCGGGAAGCTATGGATTAGCTTCAGGTGATTATACTTTAGCAGCGACAGCATATGGGCCGACGGCAGATGCGGAAGTGACAGATACGGCTTTTGACGAGGGAACGAGTAGTATTACGGCGACATTTGACTATGATGAGTTCACAGACAAAGTTTATTTCACAGTAATAGATGCGAATGGGAATGTATTGTATTTACCAGAAGCGGTTTATACGGTATTAAATTACGGAACGGCGG
>JAUNQQ010000035.1 GCA_030536095.1 Candidatus Saccharimonadota bacterium | reverse complement strand
TTCTCGAGGTGAATGCTTCTCCTGGTTTTGGTATCGAGAAGATTACCAATCGCGATGTTGCAACTCCAATTATAAAATATATCGAGCATAATGCAACTCGGAAAAACTCAAAAGACCGTATTGGCGCCTAAAATCTTTATAAAATACTCCCGGCGATCGGGAGTATTTTTATTTCAATCTTGACAATCTGCTTCAGGGTAAGGTAATATTAAAAGTAGAAAAGCATAAAAGGAATTATTTCTTATGGATAATAAAGAGCAGTGGCACCCAATTGAAGAAAAAATCGAAGAAGAATATCGCGAGGGTGCAACTCGTCGTGCTGAAAAACTCTCCCGTCATAGCATCGACCAGGCCGTTGCCAGTGGCTGGGAGGCGGTCGAAGCTATGCGCGATCAATTCCAAAAAAATCCCGAAGCTACTAGCCATGACGCCTCTGAATCTCGTCCTAAAATTTCCGTTATGATGCTTCTCTCTAGAATTCGTGCTAAGGAAGAATCCGCTCGTACTCAAACAGTCAATACCGAATCCACCTCAGATTCCCCCGAAATCTCTCCCGCCGAACAAGCAATGCGCAAACTAATCCGCGAGAATTTTGTTGGTGCCTTCCGTGAATATCAGCATGCTACATCTATTCGCGATATGGTTAAGCTCGGCCTTTCCGATATGAACGAAATAACTTCTACTAGTAATAGTCGTAACACTTACACCGATGAAACTCATCATCAGGGTAATCTTGCCACCGATCGTCTCGAAACACTAAAAACCTCTTCGCCCGAGGCTCACACTCTCTATTATGGCCTCCAGCTCCGCGACTACGCTCGCTCGCTCCGTAATGGTGAGCTCGTCGTCACCCCGTATGTTTCCGAGCATCTCGACCGCGTCGAGCACAACATTCGCGATGGTCTACCAACTTTCCTCCATGGTCATCTTGGCAGTGGTAAAACCGAGCTCGCCATCACTGCCGCCCGTCATGCCGCTATTTCTCGTGCTGCTTACGAATCCGCCGAGGAAGATGTTACGAAATTCTATTTTGAACATCCTGATGTTTCTGCACAAGAACTACTCAATGAAACTATGCGTTCTTACCGTCGTCATGAACGCGACTTTACCTCTGCTCTTCGCGATGGTGATCCTGCCGCTATTGAACAGTTTGCTCCCCTAATTATCTCCGGCTCAAAAGACCTCACTGCCCAGGATTTATATACAGATAAAACCCTTAAGCTTACTAAGTTCAACGGAAAGCCTCTCCTTGAGCATAAAGAAGATCTTGATACTGAAATCACTCATTGGCAAGAGGAGCATTCCGCCGAGCTTGACGCTTTGGCTCCCGAGCAGCGTCTCGAAAAAGAACGCGCTGCCGCGAACGAAATTCTTGAACTTTACAAACTTAAAAACCAGGCTTTCGGCACAGAGGTCGAAACCATAAAGCAAGCTCTTTATCGCGGCGTCGAAGAAGGTCGCCCCGTCATCATCGACGAAGTAAACGCCATTCCCTCCGCCGTCCTAATTTCTATGAATGACATCCTTCAGCGCCGCCCCGGTCAAACTTGTTTCATCCCTGGCGTTGGTCAAACTCCCATAAAGCCCGGTTTCGCCATTATTATGACCGGAAATCTCGACTCCTCCGACGTAACTTACAGCGGAACGAACGAACTAAACCCCGCCTTCCTGTCTCGTCCTGACATAATAGAACATGGTTATCTTCCTATGTCAATTACCGACCGCGGTTACGAATCTCAGGTTAACCCCGAGAAAAACGAACTTTTCCAGGTTATTACCTCCTATCTCGTCGACCGTCAGGGGAATCTCCAGCTTCCCGAAATGGACGAATCTCTGAATAAACTTTTTTCACTCTGCCAGTTTGCCCACGAATCTCAGCTCGTTTTCGAAGGGAAATGGCGTGAAAGTTCCGCTGCCGGCGTAAAAACCCAGTCTGGTGCTACTGTTGAGCCTCACCTAAAAGATTCCGTCCTCTCAATTAGAAACATTCTTCGCGTCCTCCGCGAATGGGATAAGGGTAGCGAAAAAGATCTCGACAAAGCTCTTTGGGATGGCTTTTTCGCCGGTATCACCACCGCCGACGACCAGAATTTCCTCCTCGGCCTCGCCAAAAATCACGGTTTCTTCCAGCCCTCTGACGGTTACCAAGCCACCGTGCAGGAATACGGTTCCGCACTTCTTTCCTTTAATGATATTCACCCCGAACCCTACAACTATACTCCCCGCCCACTTGAAACTCTTTCCACTGCTGAAACCGTCGATATTCTTTTTGGTCCTCGCCCTGAGCGTGAAGTTTACCCCGGTTTTAATTTTGATTCACTCAATGAGCTTTCTGAAGAATTCACCATTGATGATCTTGAAGAAGCTCAAGAAAAAGTAAAAGAAATAAAAACCGCCATCTCTGCCCTCGAAGTTCTCGCCGAACAATGTGGTTGTGACACCTCTACTCCAGGAGAAACTTCATGAACTGCACCGAACTTCACTCCGATATTAGTATTCTAAAGTCTCTCCTTACCTACTATGAACAGCTTCTCGAAAAAACTAATTCATCCGGTCTAAAATCCCCCGATTTTACCGCTGCCTCTACTAATCTTTCCGATAAAATCGATTCCACTCTCGAAAAATACCTTCCCGACTTCATTGCGAAAAATCCCGAAATACAAAATAAAAACGGCGAATACTATGAAATTGACCTTACCCTTCAGGGAATTAGCGCGATCTGTCGCATAAATGACAATAGCTGTATTATTATTGGTGAAGAAGAAAGAGAAGACTTTGATTATGATACTGGATATCCAAAGAATTATTTTGAGAATGTAATTTATCGTGTTGACATTTCCTCTGATAATTCCGTCCATACGGAAGAAATCGATCTTTATCAAGGTGATCTCTATCCTGAACTCGCTAACGGTAGTATTTATACGTCACTTCCTGATGGTCGCATTCTATATGGTAGCAAAAGTCAGATTGATTCGCTAAAGATTATTGATTTTGAACATCAAACCGTTCAGACGCTTGAAAGTGACGGATTACTCCGGAAAAACACTCAATCTATGACCGCGCTACCGAATGGTGATTTTTTTGTTGTTAATAGTCACGAGAATCCTGATATATTTTATTTAGATCAGCAAAATCATCCTCATCGTAAAGCGATACCAGAATCATTCCTTAGTGAAATTTCTCTCGAACACTCCGATATTATTCAGGCGAGTTATCATCAGTCTAGCGGTCATTTATTTATACTGACAGAAGATAAATATCATAGCGACAAAGCTTTCTATCGAGTTTATCAGGCTTCAATTAACTCCGCCAATGAACTCCAAATTAATAGTGAATTCTCTTTGGGGGGCATCTCGGAACCATACTATCCTGGCATCTTAATGCTTACGCCTAACAATGTTTTCCTAATGGATCCTGACGGTAATAGCTTATCGTCTGCAGATATTGATTTAGATGGAAACATTCAAGGCCCCCATAATTTTCTTAGTTCTCCAATACCATGGGATATGCTAGACTCTGCCATTCTCTCGAACGACAATACGATTATCGTCTGTGACGCAGATACTAATATCAATGATTTGAGCTTCGGATTATATACGACTAAAACAACGGTTTCCAATCTAAAACCCCACCTCCCAATTATCGCTACTAAAGGAGCTAAAAATGAACTCTGAATTCCATTCGTCCACTTCTTCTTCTATTGAATCCGAGTCTATGAATCTTGATTCTCATGCGCTTAATCTCAACTCTGAAGCGCCATCCGAAGAACTTACTTTTGATCAGACTCTCGCTCTTCGGCGCCAAAAAGCCCAGCGCTTTCTTGCTCCACGCCGTCGTTTATTTTCTCTTTTTGCGCGCGACTCATCACTAAAATTTACGCCTTCTGATTCTAATGAAACTTTCGCCTTTGACGCGCAAAATTTTGAAATAAAAGTTCCGCTCGAATGGTTTTCTGACGACCGCTTTGAAGACGGCGAACTCGAGTTTGCGAATTATCATGAACTTTCCCACTTCATTGATATGCGTAAAAATCCCGAAGCTTTCCTTGCTAATTTTCAGCACATTCGCGACCAGGCGAAATCTCTCTCTGATGATTATTGTCGTACTCATCCTGAACAATCCCCTACTCAAGTCGAACCCTTCTTTTACCGTGAAATTCACACCCTCTATAACTGTCTTGATGATATTTATGTTAATAATCTCGTCCTCGACCGTAACCACAGCTTTCTTCGCGGCGACAATCAACATTCTATCGCTACACTTTACTCTAAAATTGGCTACGAAGACCCTGACCAGACAGACCAGCCACTCCATCGTCAAATGGCCTTCTCACTCCTCCGTGACGAAATGGTTGGCGACATTTACGGAAAAAGCATTGTCTCCGATGAGGTTGAATCTGTTCTATCCAGAAAATGTTTCCACGGAAAGACTCGTCGTGAACTCATTGATGAATACCTAAAGCCTCGCCACAATAATCATCGTGATGATAAGCTTGTTGACCCCGAGGAACGCTATAAACTTATTCGTCTTGTTTATGAACCAGCTTATCTTAACCTCCTGAAACAAGCTCTCGCTAACGCTGAGCAACAACAAGACCAGCAATCGCAGAAAGACCAAGATGATCAGTCAAGTGACCAGTCAAGTGACCAATCCAAGCAATCGCAAGACAATCAAAACAGTCAAGACAGCCAAAACAATCAGGCGGATAGTCAATCTCAACAATCGCAAGACGAACAAAACGGTCAAGGTAGCCAAAGCAATCAAGACAACCAACAATCTCAGCAGTCCTCATCTTTTGATCCTTTTAATGATAATCAAAACTCTCAACCATCTCCCTATATTCTTGATCACGGCTCTAATCCTGACAAAACCACCGAGGAAATTCTAAAAAGTTTCTTCAACCATGACCAGGAAGAACAGAAAAAAGCCGCAATGTCTCCCCAAGAGCGCGCCGCATATGAACAAGAAAAAGCTCAAGAAGCTTTTGACCGCGAGCATAACATTTCCCCTGATGAGCGTACTAAAAGTAAACAGATTGAGTTTGAGATCGAAAAGCCTCGCCGCGCCATGCGCGAATTCTGGAAAAATCTCATCGGAAAATCCATTCAATATCGCACTGAAATTGAACACGGTCAGCGTCGCGGCCGCCTAAATATTGGTGATTATATTCGTCAATATTCTCAACTTGCCGAAGCCGAGCGAAACGGTAATCTCCGCGAGGCCGAAATCTACGATCGCCGGACTACTGAGCGTCTCCTCGTCGACCAACCCGATACTATTGAGGTTTCCCTCCTTGTCGACTGTTCCGGCTCAATGCGTGGCAACCGCACTGATGTCGCCCGCCGCACCGCCGCCCTTCTCATGTATTCACTCAAGGATTTTAATGTTGAACTCCATCGTGAGCACTCATCTCTTCATACTGATTCTCAAGTCATTACCTTCGGCGATATTTTTGAAGAGATAAAGCCTTTTGCTCGCCAGACTTCTTCTTCGGACATGAATGATGCTAATATTATAAAATCACTTTCCGCCATCGACGCCACGCGCAACCACACTGATGATGCCTCCCCACTCGAGTTTATCTCTAATTCACTTTCCCCTCACGACCGCGAACGCATGCACTCCGGAAAACTCCTAAAAATCCTTTTTGAAGTCACCGATGGCGAACCTGATGATCCAGAGAAAACCGCCGAAGCTGTCCGTGCTCTCGCCGAATCTGGTGTTGTTGTCGTCGGCTTTCAAATCGGAGCAGATACTGATGACGAGTTTTTCTCTCAAATCTGGAACTCGTCCGAGAAGTCTTCCGCCTCTCATGGTATTATTATCGGCGACAATCTCGACTCTCTCCCGACTAAACTCATGGAATCTCTCTCTAATATCTTAGGTAAAATTAGGATAAAATAATGTAAACTATAAAAAGGATAAAAATATGAATTGTAAAGAATTGAAAACTGACATTGAATCTTTAAAATCCGCCCTTGCTCGTTACGAAAAGGCTATTGAAAAGTCCAGCTCTTCCGGGCTAAAATTACCAAATCTTGCTACCACATTTACTGATGCATCCGATAATATTAATTCAGTTCTAAAGAAATATTGCAACGATCTCGTTGCTCGTAACCCTGAACTTGCTCCTTATTCCGTCGAATCCATAAAGGCTGCAAAAAGCATTGATACTTTTAAGAATATTGATATAATCTATCCAATTGGCGAGGATAGTTTCATTATGGAAGCTGAAGAGATTGATGAAGCTCGAGGTTGCCTTATTGAGCAAACTGGCGAATTTGATGCATGGCCAAGAGTATATAAAATGGAAATTCCCGAAGATGGACCCATAACCAAAGTCGATATTACTTCGAAATTTTATGACAATGCAATGTCATACGAAGAATTGAGTGATTCTTATGCTAATATGCAGCACATAGCAAAACTTCCCGACGGACGCTTATTTTGCGTCTTTCAAGGCTATGAGGGATGGGCTGCTGATATTATAGATCTAAATAATGAGGATAACTTCGAACATATAGATACTGAAAATATTTTTGGAGTAATTAATGAAGTACATATCTTACCTGGTGGACAGATACTAACTATTCCAGAAGATTGTCTTATTGGCGAAAAACCCAGTAATAACCACTACGACATTGGTTATCCTCCAGCCCTCTTTAAAAAATCAAAAGAAAGTGGAAAATATGTTGCGAATTCCGATTGTTTCGACTCTCTAATTTATGATTTTTGCGACATTTTACATGAGACGGATAGAGTTCCTAATGAACAGCTCTATAATGCATCAATAGATAATTTATGCTATTTTACAAACTCTAAGAGCATCTGGGAAAGAACTAGAATTCCAGATGTAGGTGATTTTCTAGTACAATTTCAGGTCGACGATTCTGGCGATTTTCATTATAATTTCAAGCTACGACTACGGAAAGATGGTTATCTTAGCTACCATGACGGAGTTATCAACGCTGAAGTCATAGATGAAAATGGTGACATCCAAGAAATAACTATCGATAAAAATGGTGAAGTAAAAGATGGATTTCAATCAACACGACCTCAATCACTTCTTAATAACCGTCCGCAAGCTGATTTATCAAATCAGCGTCGAGTTATTGAAGACCATGATTTTGATAATAACTGCGATTATCTCAAGCTTATCCATCTTGATCCCGATATGTCAATTCTTCGTTCCCAGCTTCATCTCGTTGCTCAGAAAGGCTCCGACTCATAAATACTAGCTGCTTCTAATACCCCGACAAACACTTCTTAAAGATAAATTTCTTTATCTCATCCGCCTCCCCACTCTCGTAAAATTTCACCAGTAATTTCCCAAACTCCTCTTTCGCTTCTGGTGGCAAGGAAAAAATCCCGCGCCCTCTCTCAATTAAAATCTTATTACAAATCAGTGTCGCCACGCGCTTATTTCCATCCAAAAACAGCTGCGCACGCATCACATAAAGCACTAGCGAAACCGCCATATCAGTATCACTTCCATCTCCGCTAAGAATCTCTCTAATCTCCCGATAAACTTTCTCCGCATCTGGTAATTCGGGTAGATAATTTGTCCCCGAAATCCGCACCGCCTCGTCTCGCAAAACTCCTAGTCGCTCCCACGGCACATCTTCTCGCGCAACGATCTGGTGTAATTCTTCCAACATGCCGAGATTGACTTCATTATCCAGATTATTTAAAACATATTCCCAGCCATCACGCAACCTAAAAACTTTTGCAATATCCTTTGGCGAAACCCCATTCACCTCAGCATTTTCCAGAATCGCCTCAGTCTGCGAAAATGTCACCGCAATCCCCTCTTAAAATGCACTCCGATAAACCGAATCCTTTAGGTATTTTTTGCCCAAAAAACATTATCCTCCCGTTTCATCGAAAACTTATCTGAGATGATATAACTCATATCTAGAATTATAACCTAACCCATCCACTTTTTCAACTCAAGAAAAAGCCGGAACTCTCCGTCCCGGCATAAAAACGCTATTTGCACAACTACTACTATTCTTCCAGATATTTTTTAACTGTCCTCGCTGATGGCTCAGCATAAGCATCATATTGTAGTGTCTCACTGAGATATCCCTCGAGTGACAGCCCATGATCCATAATTTCGTGCACAACTTTTGACGATCCGACGAACCGAATCTGATACGGTTCCGCCGGCACACCCGTCCAGTTTTCCTCCCCTGCCGGATATCGGTCAATAAACCCGAAATCCGCCAGATGCTCATGCAGAATTCGGAATCGCACAATCGTCTCAGTTCGCTCTGGCGTCTCGGTGCACCACACCCAATCCGGCTCGTAACCAATTTGCTCAATCAGCTCCGCCTCCGCCGGTAAATCACGCTCATGCTTAATTAGCACATTAATCAGCAACCCTGTATGCGTCTCCGAATATCCCGGCTCCGCCATCGGATTTCGGCTTTGCCAATCGCACGTTCCTTCATATTCCGGATTATCTTTTAAATCTCCATAAAAGACTCGTAGGTAGTTCGTATAATACGCCTTTTGCAAATCGTAATCCCGATAAGTATCATACGCACCAATCTGGAGGTTATAATTATTATCAAGATAAACCTGCAACTCTGTAAATACCACGCGCGCACCGTTATCCAACGCGATTAAGTCGCCATCTTTTGCATCTGCAAAATATGACAAACTCTTCTGTAGAATCTGGTCATATTCCCCGCCAAATTCATACTGATGTCCCCTATTTACCAAAATCAGATAATCTAGTCCATCCGTTAAATACGGCGCAAAGGTATCACTTTTAGTATCCACCGAAATCGCATTTGGCTCAGCTTTCGCCTCTTTCTGTGTTGCTTTCGCCCGCATTATACATCCCGCCAGTGCGCATATCGTAACCATTAGCGCCATACAACACAAGCAACGCTGCCGAAATTTCTTTCTCACAGTAACCCACCCCCATTTCAAAGAACTTAAGTTTATCTTACCTAACTAGTGCAAATAGCCTCTCTGTTTTACACCATCTTCTCGGAAAAAGTTAAGGGATTTCCCCCTTGTATTTTTTCAAAAAAATGCTATAATGTAATAAATATATTGGATTAACTCGAAAACTATATAGGAGAATTTTATGCCGAAAAGGACGTATCAGCCACATAAAAAACAGCGGAAA
>JAUNQQ010000074.1 GCA_030536095.1 Candidatus Saccharimonadota bacterium | reverse complement strand
GACGGCGCAAATCTCACCGGCGCCAAAATCCCCTGCGCCTTATCCTCCATCTTCACCAACCTCTTCGTCCCAAACATCTTCTTCATCCGCGCATTCCGAAAATTTGACACTGACAGTACTTTCTCAATCTTAAATCCGGTCTTTGCAAAAATCTCTTCCATATACTTCGGATGATAATTATAAAATCCATCCGGATCAATTTCCTTCAGATTCGCCACCTTCCGATCAAACGGCGAAATCTTCGTCTTTCCCGTCAAATATCGAAAAATTCGCGGCAAAGTTTTCTTATTCGCCACCTCAATCACCGCCACCCCGCCCGGCTCCAAAACCCGCGCCAGCTCCTTCATTACTTTTTTCATATCCTTAAAATGATGCGTCGCCCGCACCATCAACAGGGAACTAAACTCCTCATCGACAAACGGCAAACTATAAATGTCTCCCTGCTTTACCTCAATCTTATCGCCATACATTTCCTTCGCCTGATCCAGCTCCGTCTGTGAATAATCAAAAATCGTCGATTTCTCCGCTCGCGGAATATAAATATCTGCCAACCGTCCATATCCCCCCGCAATATCCACAAAATTTTTCATCTTTTTCGGCAATAGCTTCTTTATCGCCATCCGATCCGCCTGATCCTCATATTTCCGATCCGCATCTTCCCAAAAAATCTTTTTATAATCATACCCATTATAATCTGAAATCACTTTTTCTTTTGTCATACCCCTATCATACCAAATTTCCCCCAAAAAATAAACCCAAAAATTCCCCCGATCTCCTCGGGGGAATAAAAATCTATCGCACAAAAACCCATTCCGTTCCCGTTCGAATAATTATTTCTTTTTCTGAGTCAAGAAATGCCGGACCATATATATCCGTCCTCCGCGTCTCAATCCTAGGGTCACCATCTCCCCTCTCGACCCTTTCAAAGTAAAACACTTGCTCATGCTCATAAGAGTCATCTCGAACTGTCGCCCGCAAATGGTTGTCATTCATAATGCGTATATTAGTCAGATAAACTACCTCCTCCTTAATAACCTCTGTTCTTGTCGCTTTCGCCGTCCGCGCATGTATGTCATTCGCCGTGATTACAACCAGTATCAGAATTATTCCAACCATAAGAATGACCCTATGATGCTCTCCCTCCTTCAGAAAATCTACTGCTATCGCCTCGATCATAATTATAAAAATCAAAGTCACAATTATTTCGCTATTACCACCAGTCATCCCTGCTATCAAACTAATAACCCAAACTGGAAGACAGAACACAAGTACCGCTTCTATACCACTCAGAATAACAATATAAGCCGTAATAATTATCACACCACAAGTCAAGACACAAAATAAAGCCGAAAATAAGGACATTCCTCTCACTCCTCCAACGTTCTTTGAGTTCCACTAGGTCGTCAACACGTCTATTATACAATATTTTCCAAAGAAAATCAACTAATCTCCCTTCTCGCCCTTGACCAAACTAACCTTACATGCTAAAATCATATCGCACCTTATCATAAGAAGATCAAAGGAGTAATTATGGCGCTCGTCATTGTCGACCAAACTACTAAAAATCAAGAGCTCGAACTTCAAACCATTATTATCAACGACCGGATTCATCATCTTCTCTACACTGGAAAAGTAAAAACAATTCACAAGAAAATCGATACCTATCTAAAATTCCCCCAAACCCAACATTCAATCCGACAAGAACAAGTGTTAAATTTCACCGTCAATAGAGCACGCGTACCTGGTGCCAGTCCCAAAGCGCATCTCTGGAAAATCCATCAAAACGGACGCCAATATCATGATCGTGCTGACCATCTAAATCTTCTACTCATCCTTCCGCGCATTCATCATACTGTCATTCTGAAATTTTCCCGTCGCGGCCATCTTGATTTTATTCATCGCGATTCTGAAAAACTTTATCTCGGTATTCACCTAAATCATAACGAGATTATCCAGATAAAATCAGGAGACAAAAGCCTACATTATTCGGCTATAAAAACCGATAAGCTTTGGAATCTAATTCATCCGCCCATCTTTTTCCGTACTAATCCCAACTGGCACAGCACCAAAGAAATTACCGTCTAGAATATTTCAATTCTTAATCTTCTTATCTCACCCCAGCTCTCCGCTGGGGCATTTTTACTTTTCTGTCATTTCACCCTTTTTTTTTTAACAATCGGTGATATAATATAAACACGGTCCGGTAGTCGCTCCGCGCCTTCCGAACCTTGTTCATTGAAAAAGAAAATAAATTTTCTTTTTCCCCTCACTGCGGTCCGGTAGCTCAGCCTGTCCGAGGCACGAATGCGCCGAGTAAAATCAAAATTGAGCACGCTCTAACCAGCTGAGCGTAAAACTAAACGCTGGTAATTAACAGTTTGGTCCGGTAGCTCAGCTGGCAGGGGGTCATGACAGCACGAGCCTCTGGCGCTGATAGTACATCAACATTTAATTATAAAAATGTAATTTGGTCCGGTAGCTCAGCTGGTTAGAGCACGAGCCTCTTAAGCTTGGTGTCG
>JAUNQQ010000073.1 GCA_030536095.1 Candidatus Saccharimonadota bacterium | reverse complement strand
CATCCTCACACTCGAATGAATATCAAAATTTGTATTCCCTTCCAGTTTATTTTTGAGAAACGCAAACTTAATCGCCGCCATCACCACCCTCATATCTTCCGACCCAGTTTCCCGTTGCAGTTCATCTTTAACCGCCTCAATCACCTCCTCTGCCGTCACAAAATTTCCCTTCCTCGAACTCATCTTCACCCCTCCAAGCAATTTCAGATTTCCGTGCGCAATATGTCGTGACCTTTTCGCCACTTCCGGCTCCACCAGCTCCTCCGCCTTAAAAATCACTTTCATATATTCTATAATATCATTGCCTGTTATGACCACATTTTCATCAAACTTATAATCTTCCCATTTTGTCAGTCCTAACCCAAAATCTTTCGCCTCATACGTCGGCAATCCTTCCCGATTTATAAACACCCGCGTATGTAGTCCATATTTCTCTCCCAGAAACACCACCGCTCCATTACTTTTTTCAAAAACCCCTTCTTTAAGACCACGCGAGACCTCAGCAATCCCCCTCTTCATCACGCTCGACTCGGGATAATATTTATCAAACTTCACCCCCAAAATCTTATAAAACTCATCAAAATACTCATAGCTCGCCTTCCGTCCCCACCAATACATCTTCGCAATCCTCTTCCCCTGAATCTCCACTTCCCCCTCATCCGTCTGAATTTTTACGGCCCTCTCCCACTCCGCATCTTCCCCCGCTTCTACCACCTGATACAAAAACTTATTTATTGCCGTAATTTCCATCTTCGAAAACACATTATCTTCATACGCCCGCGTCCCCTCAACATAACATTTCGCAATCATCTCCACCACCTCCGTCGCGCTCATTCGCCTATCCATCCGTTTTCTCTGCAATATAAACATTGTCTTTGCCACATGCATCCCAATATCCCCACCAAAATTCGCCCGCACTACCTTTGCTCCCGCTCGTTCATATAATCTCGCCACTGCATCCCCAATCACCGTCGTAAAAAGATGCCCCACATGTAAAACCTTAAACGGATTCGGATCTGAAAACTCACAAATCACCAATTCCCCCTTATGCTTATCTATCCGCATCGCCTCCGCAAAATTCTCTCTCATCTCCCCTAATTTCTCGATAAAAAACTCATCCTTCATCCGAAAATTCAAAAATCCCGGCCGTGCTACTTCCACCAAAAATCCCGCTCCCCCATCTTCCTCAATCTTCTCCTTAATTTTTCCCGCAATTTCCATCGGCGCAGAATGTAATCTCCCCGCCAACTTCATCGCCACATTACTCGCAAAATCCGCCGGCATTCCTTCCGGCGCCACAGTCACTTCCGGCTCCACTTCCACCTCAAAAATCCCCAAAATAATTTCCCTGAGTTTCTCCCTAATTTCTTCCATATCTATATTATACCACATTCCCCCTTCATCCCCAAGACGTCTCTTGACGCAACTTTACCCCTATGCTAAAGTATAATTATAATGACGCAGGCCAAACACAATAATCCCGAAACAAAAATTGAAATTTACCAAGGTGACCAAGGTGAAATCGTTTTTAATGTCGATGCGAATCAGGAAACCATCTGGGCTTCTCAGGCCCAAATCGCTAACCTCTTTAATGTCACCCGCGCCACTATTACTAGACATCTAAAAAACATTTTCGCAGATAACGAACTAAACGAAAATTCAGTATGTACATTTTTTGAACATACTGCCGCCGACGGCAAAACCTACCGCGTAAAACACTATAATCTCGACGCAATTATCTCTGTCGGCTACCGCGTAAACTCTAAAAAAGCCACTAACTTCCGCATCTGGGCTACCAAAACCCTAAAACAATACCTTACTACCGGCATCGTCATTAACCAGCCCCGTCTAAAAACCCTCTCCGAAAAAAAGCTAAAAGACGTTGAGAATATGATGGGTGTTGTCCGCCGTCTCCTTGCTCATAACGAGCTTTCCGCCGGCGAAGCCAACGGTGTCCTCGAAGTCATCTCAAAATACGCCGGTAGCTGGGAAGCTCTCGAGCAATTTGACGAGGGGCGCATCTCATTTTCTAATACTACCCGCGCCAAAAAATCCCTAAAACCCGAAGATTGCGAATCTTTCATTACCAATCTCCGCGACTCTCTCGGTGCTAGCGACCTTTTTGGCAAAAAGCGCGACGGCAGTTTCGACGGCATCCTAAAAAATCTCGACCAAAGTTTCGACGGTCAGCCTCTTTATAAAACTACCTCCGAAAAAGCCTCAAATCTCCTCTACCTAGTAATTAAAGATCACCCCTTTTTCGACGGCAATAAGCGCATCGCCTCCCTCCTCTTCATCGTCTTTCTAACCATTAACAATTTTCATCTCTCCTCCTCTGGCGAAACAAAAATCTCTGACCGTGCCCTCACCGCTATCGCCCTCCTCATCGCCGAAAGTGATCCGTCCGAAAAGTCCCTCATCATCGCTCTCATCTGTAAACTCCTCGAAAACTAACCTTTCTAATACTCCATAAAAAGCGGGACCCTTAAAAGAGTCCCGCAACTCGCTAAATCAATGCATTACCTATATCGTATCAATCCCCGCATCGCCATATACGGATACGAAA
>JAUNQQ010000034.1 GCA_030536095.1 Candidatus Saccharimonadota bacterium | reverse complement strand
GAGCTGCCAGAGCTACTGGAAGAACTAGATGACATGGCGCTTTGGGCGGAAGTCATAGTGGAATTCATAAACGAGCCGAACGTCGTCATACTAAATGCGTTAGAACCGTCATACCAACTTGGAGCTTGTAATGATATTGATTCAAAATTTTTAATCCATTTATCTGATATTCCTAAAACATAGGTGTAGGGCAAAATATCATAGAAATAGGTTGGATCTTGCATAACCATTGACTCTAATTTTTCTTTTTCGGCGGTTTCCAAAAAATTTTTAAAGCCTTCTATTTTTCCTAAGATTTCATTTCCATAAGGGGTCCTCTTTGGTAGGTATTCTAAGCATATAACCATACCGAGAATACATGCTATGCCAATTATATATCCTATTAAATATATTGAATTTTGCAATAAGGTAGGAAGTAAGAGAGCTACCCAAGGCACGCCACCAAATATTCCTTCCCAGATAAGCCCAAATAATTTAGTGTTAATTGATGAATGAGTAGCTTTACCATTAACGTAAATTGTTTGTGCTCCTCCAAATAGCATACTAAACATTACCGTAAAACCAAGTCCGGGGAATAAAAGAGCAGCTAGCAGGTTATTTTCTTCGTTATATGTTAGAACGGGTGGTATGGTAATTAAGCAATATGTTATAATAATCATTAGTACGATAAATATTGTCTTACCTGATGCTGATTTTTCAAAAATTTTATTTGTATTTTCTTTACTATTAATATTAGACAATATTCTACTCATAGTTATATAGAAATTATCATATAGGTCTGTTGAGGTTACTTCATTAAGGTTAGTTACTGCTGCTTGTTTGGTATTTCTATTAAATAATGTCCCAGCTGACGCCGATGGTCTTTTTGTAAATAGTCCATTTAAAAACATTCGCTCATTATCATTATTTCCGTCATATTCTTTTAGTTTGGTTATTTTAAATCCTTTAGATTTAGAAAATAAAGATTGTTCTTCAGTTTCGGTGATTTTTATGTATCCTTGATTGGCTAAATATACGAGTAGAGATGTTACATCTTGTCTTTCGGCTCCTCCTTTATATAAAAATCCAATTTCTAGACTATTAAATCCTTGCGGCGGATAAAATTCAACGGTCTCTATGATTTGGTCATCGCGTCCGAATTTATACCATAATAAGAAGGCAATGATTAAAAATAATATAGGAATTAAATAAATTAGGTAGATTAGTGGATTGGTGAGTCCTGCTCCTACAAAATATCCTTCAGGTAATTCACACCTAACGGTTAGAGCTTCATCGGCGTTGAGGGTGCCATTATAACTTCCGGTAATTTTATTACCTTTAACATAATATTTAATTCTGTCGTTGGCTGTTGATCCTGTGATTCCGGATGAAAAACCTAGTTTCTTAGAATCGAATTCTTTTGGCATTGTGATTGAGAAAGTTACATTACTTATGGTAGTATCCCATTCGGTTCCAATTATATTATAATATAGTTCATCGTAGTTTTTTGCTGGGTCTTTTCCAAGATTATAGGTGTAGTTTATAACATAAGTTTGTTCACCAGTTATTGTATGATCAGGAGATCCGATTTTTATTTTATAATTACCATTTTCTTTTGATGTTTTATATTCATTATCCACACTAACATTTGTTACTTGTGTATGGTTAGTTGATGTTGTGCCGTCTAACCTGGTAATTTTATTTTTTAGCGGGATGGCTCTATAGATTCCATGCTTAGGAGTATTAAAAAAGGCAGTGATTGTTTCAGTAATATCAAAAGTGTTATTTTCATTGACGATTATATCTATATTATATTTATTAATAGTATAATCGGAAGTTTGCTTTGCTAGAGTGTAGGTATTTAATGAGAAAGTAAATACTAGCGATGTTATAATTATGAAAAACAGGGAAATATGTCTAATGACTTTTTCTACTATATTTTTCATGATTATAATTTAACCTTTATATTTTTTCTTTCGTTTTCATTTATTTCAAACATTGCTTTTGGCTTGTAGCCAAACAATTTTGCGAAAATATTGTTTGGGAACATTTCAACTTTGTTATTATAAATTCTAACAGTGCCGTTGTAATATTTTCTCGAATTAGCGATGTCGTCTTCAACTTTTGTTAATTGGCTACTTAGATTTTTGAAGTTTTCACTGGCTTTTAGATCGGGATAAGCTTCTACTAAGGCTATGATCTTACTAATATCACTAGATAGTTGTTCATTTGTTTTGATTTTTTCTTCGTCAGACATTGTGTCGTAAGCACTATTTCTTAGTTCTACAATTTCTTTTAGGGTATCTTTTTCGTGTTTAGCATAACCTTTTACAGTTTTTACAATATTGGGAATTAAATCCCATCTTTTCTTAAGATAAACATCCATGGTAGAGAATGCTTCTTTTGTCTTATTGTTTAGTTTTATGAGATTGTTGTATAAAACAAGGATATAAATAGTAATCAAAATAATAATTGTAATAACAATATAAATCCACATAATTTCATTTTAGCATATTTTTAGAGGGTTTTGGATGGATTTGGAGATTATTGCTCGGTGTCGGGAAGGGAAATATATTCTTCGATTTTATTGTCGAGGCGAAGATTTTCGAGACGAGAGTCGAGTTCAGTAAAGGGAATAAAAAGAGATTCGTAGGCGACTTCGGTTTCGGATTTGTCGGTACATTTAATGAAGTAATACCCATCGCCATTATCAGAGACGAAGGGGCCGGTTATTTCGCCGACTTCGAGCGAATGGGCTTTTCCGGCGCGACCGCCGTCGACGTTGAGGATACTGACTTTTTCGCCGGTAGACTCATAGGAAACTGGAGTATTTTCGCCAAGAAGTTCCATGAGTTTAGTAAAATCATTTTCGGCTTCAGGGAGTTTTTGGGAGATTGTGCCGGCGGTAGATTTAGCGGTGAGGTCGATTTCGGTTTCGACTTTTTTGGTCAGAAGGGAAAGATAGAGTTGACGATGATATTCTGATTCGGACATACCGAAACTGTCAGAGAGAACTTTTAGGAAGGACTCACGGGAGCGGTTACTACCGCCGGCGGACTGATGAGCAGAGAAGGCGGTTTCGATTTCTTCATTGGAGACGGTAAGGTTTTTTTCGGCGGCGAGTTTTTCGACGTAGGCGTAATCTTCGGCCTTAGTTAGAGCAGAACGCTTATAGTAATTTTTCATTCCTTCGACGTCAGTAGTGGAATTAATAGTGCTTTGGCGTTCAACAGGGGTAATGCTGGAGCGGTAAATCATTAGGTAGTCGGAGTAGCGGACGGGTTCGCCGTCAATCTTTGCGACAGGGAGGGGGAGGATAGTGGTGATACGATAAGCGATGTCGCTCGTGGACTGAGATTCGTAGAGGGCGTGACGAGTATAGATAACAGAGAGAATAACGGCGATAGTGGCAAGAAAAATGGTGACAAAAATCATACGGTGTTTTGAGAACTGGAGAGGGTATTTAAACTTTTTCCCGCGGCTTAAGACTTCTTCGCGACGATCGGCGAGTTTTTCCTTTTCGGATTTATTGGCTTCGCGCTCTTTTGCGCCGGGAAGTTTCTTTTTTAGTCTTTTAAACATATTACTTATATTATACCATATAGTAAAGCTTTTCTTCTTAAAAAGATTATACTGGACTTTTTCTCTCTGTTGTGCTAGGATGAAAATGTTGGTTAGTAGTTTGACAGATTGGAGCTCGCAGTAAGGCGAATTTCGCCTGCCCATTCATGGGCTTCAACGGGTTTACTAGAGGCCTCGAGAAGGTTCCTAGGCGTTTTAATGCTGACAAAAGGAAAGGAGGAGGTATGAAGAAGATTGCTGAGTTTTCGGTTTTCCGACTTGTACTAACTCTGTCCCTTCGGGATCGGGTTAAACAAAAGAAGCCTAAGGCTTAAGCATTAGGCTTTAGGCTGCTACCAACAGCAAGTGCGTAATTCTAGTTACGCGCACTTGCTGTTATTATAGATGATTTTTTATAAAAAAGCAAGAGCGAAATTATATTTAAGAAGAATGCGGGACATCTTCGAGAGATTTTAGGACGTTTTCAAGTTTGGCGTGGATTTTTTTGGGATTTTTTACTTTAGAAATGGTGAGAGTGCCGGCGGTGGTTTGGACGAGAATGGTGCCGTAATTTAGGAGAGTGGCGCGGAAGCCGGGGATGTGGACCGAAGTGGATTCGATTTTGGCGAGGCTGAGATCGACGACGGATTTTTTAAAAAGGGAACTTTGGGAGACTTGGCGGATGCGCTGGTCGGTGACGATATAAACAGAGAAATACCAGAGAAGATAAAAATAGCCAAAAATGAGCAGGGCGACGAGGAGGCAGGCGAGAAAAAACCAGAAGATGGCGGAATTGTCTGGCCAGACAAAAAGAGGAATAAGGCCGAGGAGGAGGGAAGAGCAGGAGAGGAGAATGCCGCGTTTTAGGGTTAGGGGGTGGCGGCGGAAGATGAATTTAACTTTTTCGTCGGGGCGCTGGTCGTCAAAGGCTAGAGTTGACATATAGTATATTATAGCACAGGATGATAGTGTAATTTTTACAAAAAATAAATAATTATTGGTTGGGTTATGGTATAATTGGTATTAAATAGGTCATATATAATTTAATTGGGAGATATAATGGGTATTATTAAACGGTGGGGGATGAGAATAATGTTATTAGCTTTAGTGTTGATGGCGTTTTTCGTAGGACAAAATACTTTTGCGGAAGATTCTGTGGGTGGAGATGTGCTACATGCGGTGACGCTAACTTATGATCAGGATGTAGTTGATATTTATAATAATGCTTATGTGATTTCGATTGATGATCAGAAGGATTTAGTGCTTGATTTTGATGTAGATCATTCGGTAAAAACGATTTTATTGCGAGATGTTACGGAGGATGGTGAAGCTAAAAATATTTGTCAGACTGGTACCCGGCAATGTAGTTTTAATGCTACGAAGCTGATAGCTAAATCTGGCCTTGAGATTGTGCTTTATGACTGGGATGACAATGTTGTGCGCCAGACTATGCTGGGGCTGATTATTAAGCAAAATGCCACGAAGGAAGATTATGAAATACCATTGTCGATGGGCCCGGATAAGGAAATTAAGATTGACATGGGGTCGATTTCTACGGGTATGAATTTTTCTTTTAATCCTATACCTATACCAATTAAGTATGAGCATTATCCAGATGGTCGTTCGGTAATTGGGATGGGGACTAACTCTACTGATGAGAAATTCTGGAACGATGCGTCTAATAATAAATTGGACGAGCGAATTTCTAAATCTGATATGTACCAAAAATGGAAAGAGAGCAAAAAGCACGAGCAAGATAAGGGGGGCTTGGGGCTAGTCTGGAGTGTTGCTGGTTATGCGACTTCTTATGATAATAATCCCGAGAGTATGACTGGTACTTTACAGTTTTATGTTGGTTCTGGGTATAATGTGATTGGTCAGTATGCGATTTTTACTTATTCGGTGACGGCGACGATTGGGGTTGATGGTGAATTTGTCTTTACGCTTTCGCCTGAGGATGAAGATCGTTTTGTGGGGACTTTTGATCTTGGTGCGTCGGCCGGACTTGAGCTTTACGGTGGGATTGGTTCTGGTTGGTTGGCGTCGGTGGGAATTTATGGTGCGGCTAAAATTGGGGCGAAGGCGCATATGATGCCAAAATTCGATTTTTATAGCCTGAATGTTTCTGGTGAGATGGGGCTGAAGGCGAAGGTGCTAGGGCGGACAGTGATGACGTTTACCTTTGTGAGCGGGTCGCACGAATTTATTGATAATAAGACCGAGGAAAATGGTATAGTAACATATACGACTGATTTGAATTTGAAAGAGATAATGCTTCAGAAACGGGATGAGCTGGCGGCTAGTGATTATGGTAATAAGCCGGCTGGCGAGATAAAAACACCGGAAGGCGAGACGAGTTGGGATTTGGAGAATCTTGATAAGCCAACGAAGGAGACTGATTCTGCGATTATTGATGGTGGGGTTAATGGGGACATTAATTCGTATGTTCTTTCGGATGCGCCGCAGACGCAAATTGGGAATGATTATAATTATGCACATCGGATTGCGGAAAATGTTTATGCTAATAGTGGTACGCAAATTATTAAGCATCCCAATAAGGAATTGAATGTGGTTACGGTTTTTGCGAATAATAATGGGGAACTAAATTATTCGATTTATGACGGAGCTGCGCGGGAGATGAGTGAACCGCAGGCGGTGGCGGGAAGCGATGGACAGGATTTTGATGCTAAGTTTACGCGAGGGTTTTATCCGGATCAATCGTTCCTGGTTTGGAGGCGGTTGAAGAATGATGGCGGTAATGGTGCTACTTTGAGCGATGTGGCAAAGAGCGGTGAGATTATGATTGCGAAATTTGACCCGGATGCTGATGGCTTTGAAAATCAAGAATATGTTACGGAGGATTCGGTGTATATTTATGGAGGAGTTGGTGTAACTACGGGTGGGAACGAAGGCGATCTTGAACCATTCGTTTTTGCCTATACTAATGCAGACTATGATCCGGAAGGGCTGATTGATGGTGATCGTAATATTATGATTTTCCGGAAAGAAGGCGAAGAATGGAAGGGAAATGTAATCAAGAATCTGTGGGGAACGATTGCCTCTTTCGATGTGGGAATCTACGATGGTAAGCCAAGCGCGGCATATACTCTTTGGAACGATTTTGCAGATGTAATTATTACTTATGTGATTGACGCCGAAGGTCATACATTGGCTGCTTTTGAGGGTGCTTGGGGTGCGCAGTTTGTAAATAAAAATAATGAGCCAGTATTAGCGTTTATGCAAGATGGTAAGTTGTATAGCTCGATAAGCGGTGGGCAGAAAAATCTTGAGTTTGGGGATGATGAAAATTCGCTCCCGAATGCGCCGTTTAAGATTATTGGAGACCTTGGTGAAACGGTTATGGTTTCTTATCTTTCCAATGTGAATTCGCGCCAGAATATTGTTGGCTACGTGAAGGCTAATGGCGTGTGTAGCTATGAGCCGCTAGTGGTTACGAATGTGGATGAAAATTCTAATGTAACTTATTATGCTGGGCTGCCCAATGGCGATAATGCTTTTATTGGCGACAATGCGATTCCGTTTATGATTTATACGGCGCAAAATTATCAGAATGTTGATTCGGAATGGGTGGAAGGGCAGGCTGATATGTATGCAATGTCGGGAGCGGCGACTAATCATGTTTCGATTTTGGCGGCTGATATTACTAATCTGAGAGATTTGGGGGCTGATACTAATACGGCGAAAGTGGATGTGTTGTTGAAAAATTCGGGTCTGTTTCATGTTGAAAAATTCTCGCTATATCTAAAGAATAAGGGTGAGGGTAGCGATAAGTATGTGAAGTTGGGAGATTACGAAATTCCAGCGCTGAGCCCGGGCGAATTGTATTCGCTGGAGGTGGAACTGCCGGAGGCTGATTATAATAATCCACGAGCTTATGTACTTGGTGCGACGAGTCGCGATGATGATTACGCTGATATTGGTGTGCAGTCGGAGCATTTGGTTGAGGCAAATGAGGGATCGGTTCAGATTATTGATTTAGACTATGATTTTCATAACCGTGGTAATCATGATGCTTATACGGTAACGGCTAGATCGCTGGGGCCTGGGCATAAGAGCGGAAAGTTAGTATATTATAATACGGTTGATAAAACGGTGTATAAGGAAGTTCCGTTTAATGATTTGGCTCCGGGCGACGAGATTAGTGATGTTTTGGAAAATTCAGATATTATGTTGAGCGCGACTTATGAGCATCTTGCGGTGAAGGTGGTGAAGGCTGATGAGGCGGCCAATGGTGATTTGCCAACGGAAAAGTTCCGGCGGATGGAACTTTTGCCGGCTTGGTTTAAGGATTATATTAATAGAGTTGGTGGGCGCAGCGCAGATGGCGGTAGCAAAGCGGATGAGGATGATGTTAGTGTGCCAGATTCTGGGATATTTACGGGAATTGCGACAGGAGGAATGGGCAGTAGCGTAACGTTGGCGGCATTGGGTGTTTCGATGGTGACGCTGTGGTTTATGCGTAAGAGAAGGGGGTAAGTTCGGTTGGTTTGGCGAGTGAGTTCCGGGGGCGCTCGCCGAATGAGTAGAATATTAGTGATCCGGACGACGGATAGATTATATCGTCGGTGTGAAAATTCTCTTGAGAATTTATAATGACAAATAGATAAGTTAATAATTGCGATCTAAAGATTAAGAAAAAAATGGTATAATATAAAATATGAGTAATCAAGCGTTCGTTGATGGACAAAATCTTTACATGAACACAAAGGCTAATTCGTGGACAGTTGATTTGGCGCGCTTTAGAGTATATCTTAAAGAACGTTATGATGTTGAAAAAGCCTACTACTTTCTTGGAGCAGTAGACGAAGATAATCAAGATTTATATGAAAAATCCAAACTTCCGGATTCATTCTCGTATTTCGTGAACATAGTCAGAACATGATTGGCAAAAAGAAAGGTAATGTTGATACGGATATCGTATTTACTATTATGTCGAAGATTGTTGATAAAGAGCAGTTTGATAAAGTGGTTCTTGTCTCTGGTGATGGAGATTACTATAAGATGGTTAAATACCTTATTGAAAAAGGGCGTTTCGCAAAAGTGTTGGCGCCAAATCGGCATTCTACTTCATCGCTTTACCGTCCATTTACACCAAGATACGTAGATTTTTTGAATAACACTGGTGTAAAAAACAAAATTGAATATAAGAAAAAGAAGAGATAATAAAAACGGGCTCTTCTTAGGTATCTCTCCGTTCAAATTACCCGCATCGGAATATATTGACATTATAGCACGATATTCTATGTTGTGTCAATAGGACCGTCTTGTTTGAATAACCCAAATTATATTTTGGTGACCCGGGTGAGAGTTGAACTCACAACCTCTTCCTTAGGACGGAATTGCTCTATCCATTGAGCTACCAGGCCACGGATGAATTATAGCATAGATAACGGAAAAAGGGAAGAAGGTGGCTCGGGATTTTCTAAAACTCGTGAAAAAGTATTGACAAGGTGATTTTGCTTTTGGTATAATGAGAGTGTCCTAAATCTTTTCTTGAGAGATTATCTCCGTACTTTTTAAAAAATAAGAGTTTTTCTAGAATGTGGGTTATACTTTTTGTATACGACATCGCATAACTAAAAGTATGCTACATTCTAGCGGAGACTCTTAGTAAAAGGTTTAGGACACCAAATGCGGTGTCGTTTTTGTTTTAAGATGACATTGTGCGCGTGGCGCTGGGGAAGCATAAAACTTTTCGGCGCCTTGGCTTAAAATCAGAATCGTCTCTTGGCTCCCTTTGAGAGGATTCTGGACTGCGTGGTGCCGCAGAATAAAAGGCACTGTCTCTTGAAGAGACTTAAGAACTCGGGGCTGCCGCAAATGACACCAGCGGTGGCTCCCCAAAATAAAAGAAGGAGGTAAGGGTCGTGAAAAAGAAAGACGCGGGGAGAAATAGAAGAACCGAGAGAGCGGGGACGATTGGCGATAATAGCAAACGAGAAGAAATCCTACAGAAAGCCGGGGCATATTCCGCGGTATTTTTTATGGCATTTTT
>JAUNQQ010000033.1:6746-9652 GCA_030536095.1 Candidatus Saccharimonadota bacterium | reverse complement strand
TGGAGCCATTGGCAGGGATCGAACCTGTGACCTGCTCGTTACGAATGAGCTGCTCTACCAACTGAGCTACAATGGCATAAACTCATATACGAACCATTCGTAGTTACAAATCGTTCAGATTAGTATTCGAGAGGCCGCAGCGCGACTTCTGTCGAGCAAGGGCTCGAGAATGCTGAGCTGGGCGATTTTAACACGAATGGTGCGGGTGGAGAGAGTCGAACTCTCGTCTCTTCCTTGGGAAGGAAACATAATAGCCGTTATACGACACCCGCCTACCCTAATCATATCACGCCCTTCCCCTTTTTACAAGAGGTATTTTCCCATAAAATCTTTCCTTTCCTAAGCGAGGGAATGTGGTTATCTTGCCGAAAAACCATTTTTCTAAACGATTTCTAGAAGTAGAGTTCGAGGAAGTAGAGAGAAACGAAAGGGGTTGGGCTTAACGCCCTACCCCCCTGAGGAGCGCATCTTCTGACTGACTAGTAAAGCGAGTAAAGAAAATACAAGCTACAAGACTGAAAAATATATTTTCTTAATTTTCTAGCTTGCATTTTCTCTCGAGCGCGCGACGTCAGTCTGGCGCAGCAAAGCGCCAGACTGACGGAATCCGCCCTAGAAATGAGTTAAAACCGCATTGTAAGCGACAGCTTCCCATTCTCAATCGCCACCAACTTCACCTTCACTTCCTGTCCTACTTTCAACACATCCGTCACCTTATTCACTCTCTTCTCTGAAATCTGCGAAATATGGAGCATTCCATCCACTCCCGGCAAAATCGTCACAAACGCCCCAAAATCCTTAATTGTTGCAACCCGACCAGTATAAATTTTCCCCACTTCCGGCTCCTCAACCAACCCTCGAATCCATTCAGAAGCTTTCGCAATCGCGTCATTCTCCCCCGAAATCGTCACTAACCCATCTTCCTCAATATTCACTTCTGCACCCGTCTCGCTCGTAATCTTATTTATCGTTTCCCCTCCCTTCCCGATAATTAGCCCAATCTGCTCCTGCTTAATCTTAATCTTCTCCACCCGCGGCGCTAATTCCGAAATCTCCGCCCTCGGTTCTGGAATCACCGATAACATATGCCCCAGAATAAACATCCGCCCCTCATGACTCTGCTTAATTGCCGTCTCAAGAATATCCATCGAAATCCCATGCACCTTCATGTCCATCTGCATCGCCGTCACACCTTCCGTCGTACCCGTCACCTTAAAGTCCATATCCCCAGCAAAATCCTCCGCATCCATCAAATCCGTCAATACATACGGCTTCCCATCTTCACTCATCATCAGCCCCATTGCCACCCCCGACACCGGACGCTTTAGTGGCACCCCCGCATCCATCAACGCCATACAACTTGAGCATGTCGCCGCCATCGATGTTGACCCATTCTGCGACATAATCTCCGTCACCGAACGAATCGCATACGGAAAATCTTCTTCGCTCGGCAAAACCGGTAGCAGTGCTCTTTCCGCTAAATAACCATGACCAATTTCCCTTCGTCCCGGACTCCCCATCCGCTTACACTCGCCAATCGTATATCCCGGCGCGTTATAATGATGCATATATCTTCGCTTCCCCTCAAACACCTCCATCGTCTCTACCACCTGCGCATAAGAGAGCGGTGCCAACGTCACAATATTCATCGCCTGCGTCAGTCCCCGCGTAAACAGCGACGATCCATGCGCTCTCGGCAAAATCCCCACCTGCGACGACAGCGGTCGCACCTCTGTCAACTTTCGCCCATCTGGTCGCACCCCATCTTCCACAATCGCCCGCCGAATTTCATGATAAACCGCAATCTGAAATGCTTCAGTATAATCCTTTAGCTTATTTTCCTCAAACTCCGCGATTTTTTCCTCCTCAGAAGAACCTTCCCCATACTTCTGCGCCATCTCCCCCGTCATCTCCACGCAAAGCGCCTCGCATTTCGCCTGTCGCTCAATCACATTCCCCCGAATCTCCTCTCCGTGCTTCCCAAAATGCTCAGAAGTCCACTTATCCACTCTCTCCTGAATCTCCGGATCCGGCAACACCAGCGAATACGGCACCTCTTCCGGCTGAACTATTTCTGTTAATTTCTTCTGTAAATCAATTGCCGGCTGACAATGTTCCACCGCCCATCTCATCGCCTCAATAATCACCTCTTCTGACACTTCATCCGCCCCCGCTTCCACCATCATCACTTTCCCCTCTTTACACGCCACCACTAAATCCAAGTCAGACTGTTCTCTCTCCTCTGGTGAAAGAAATGCCTTAAATTCTCCATTCACTCGCCCAATCCTCAGCCCCGCAATCGGCCCATCAAACGGCACGCCCGCATTCATCAGCGCACTCGAAGCCGCCACCATCGCCACGCAATCCGGCCGAAACTTCGGGTCCATCGACAAAACCGTCGTCACGACTTGCACTTCATGCCGATATGCCTTCGGGAATAACGGACGAATCGGCCGATCAATTAATCTCCCCACTAACACCGCATTATCGCTCGGCTTCCCTTCCCGCTTAATAAATTTTCCACCCGGAATCCGCCCACTCGCATAATATTTTTCTTCATAATCAATCGATAACGGGAAAAAATCCTGCTCAACTTCATTCGGCGACACCACTACCGACCCCAAAACCACCGTCTCTCCGTATTTCACCAGTACCGACGACGTCGCCCGAAACCCCACCTTGTTAATATCTAGTTCCAGCTCTCGCCCTTCCCACTCGACCGAAACTTTTTGCTCACTCTTCCCCATCGGATTTATAATTTCCATATTTTCCTTTCTCGGGAAAACCTCAGACAACCATCCTGAAATCTCGTTCAGCATATTTGTCTGCCGTCTTCCCACTTATTTATATTACCTACCTATTTTATCACATCCACCCAACTTCCACAATAAAAATCCCCGGCCAAA
>JAUNQQ010000033.1:2943-6646 GCA_030536095.1 Candidatus Saccharimonadota bacterium | reverse complement strand
CCTACTATTCTACCAAATTTTCCTCATTTTGTCAAGCCCCTATATTTCAATTCTATACTTACCTCTTGCATTTTTCAGCAGAATATGCTATAATAAAAGCGTTTGATTTTGTCAGTCTATCTGACACAAAAGTACCCCATAGAAAGGAAGGGATGCCAATGGAAATTGAAACCCAATTAGTGTCCGAAGGCGACACATTGGTTGAAATTTCCCACATCCAATGCGGAAAACCCCAACTAATCAAAGGTATCGCCAATGCTGCCGCCTGTCGGGCTAGCATGTCATATTCCCCTTTTTACGAGAAAAACGGGAATATCCAATTCCATCTTCGCGATGGAGATAACGAGGCCTTCTGGCAAATATTTAATGAATATCTACAACAACTTGACCTCGTCAGCTAAATCCTTTCTTTCGCCGTCACGCATCGCGTGGCGGCTTTTCTTGAATTATACAAAACCACTTAACAGTTCTTTAAGCCTTAAAAAAATGGAGCTAGATTCCCTCTAGCTCCTAAAAACAATATCTACGAACGAATCCGAAAACCTACTTCCTCAGCCCCAAAGCGCTCACGGTCTCCTTATATTTCTTAAAATCCGTCCTCTCTAGGTATTTCAGCAGTCTCTTTCTCTTCCCCACCATCTGCATTAATCCCCTCCTCGCCATAAAGTCATGCTTATTTTTCTTCACATGCTCTGTGACTTCCTTAATTCGCTCAGTCAAAATAGAAACCTGAACTTCCGGACTTCCCACATCCCCATCTTTTCGCGCCAGCTTAGAAATCGCCTCTGCTTTCTTCTCTTTTGTAATCATATAGAAATTATATCACATCTCTATTTTTTTACAACCCCTATTTTCTACTTTTTATCGCTTCATTCACCTATACCGCATCACCAAAATCACTCTCAGCATCTTCTTGCGAATCTTCCCATCTCATATGCTTCGGCTCGTTTACCAATCTTAAATCTCTCCTCTCCGGTCCCATATGTTTCGGCCGACGAATATCAACCATCCTTCTTGCGTCCACTGCCCCGGCAGACTCCTTCGATCTATTCACTCGCCCCTGACTTATATCTACCGATTCAGCAGAACTTTTCGACTCACTCGCCCGTTCCTGTTTTCCTCTCTCCGCCTGCGCCCCCGTCAACAACTTCACCGCCTGTTCTAACGTCTTTTTCTGCTGCTCAATCCGCTTCTTCATCGCCCTTCTCTCTCCAAATTTCCACCCCGGAATCCCCTTATATTCCTGTTTCATCTTCGTAAGCAGCGCCGATTCATCCATCACTCTCTTCTGTTCTACCGAATAATCTATCCTCCCCTTATCCACCCCCGTTCCCCACATCTTACGTTCCACCGCTCCCAATCGCTTCTCCTCCTGAAACCTTCTAATATTCTCCTCTGCCCGCTCAATATTTTCCTTCTGTTCTTTCGTCAAATTTCTCTCCGCATTCGTCTCTTCTCGCACTAGTTGCTTCTCCGCATTCTCTAATTTCTTCCGCTCTCGACCAAGGCTCATATCTACAAAACCCCTCTGCCCCTCTGTCAGAGCCTCCTTCCCCCTCTCGCTTCTCATCTCATCCGACAACACGTCTTCCATTCTTCCAACGCTTCTCCGAATTCCATCTCTCTCCTCTCTCACTCGTTTCGCCCGAAAATCCAATTCACGCCTAACTGTTTCTCGATTATGATCAATATAAAACTGCGCACTCCCCTTTCTTTTGTCATCCATTTGCTTCGCTAAATAATCCATCCGCTCCGCCTTCATCCTCCGATATTCCTCAAAATCATCCGCCAAGGCCAATTGCTGCTCTTCCGTCATCTTCGACATATCTTCTCTCGTCATCCCATGCGCACTCAAGTACTTTCCAAAATCTTCTTGTCTCTCCGTTGCCTTTTTGTGAAAGTCCTCAAAATCTTCCCCCAAAGCATTTTTCTGCTCTTCTGACATCGTCCGTAATTCTTTCTGAGATATACCTCGCACTGCCAGAAACGCTCTAAGCCCCTCCAGGTTTCTTTGCAACTTTTCGCCCTTCTCTACCCTTTTATCATCCGCCCCTTTCGCACCTACCACTTCCCAATAAGCCTCAAACTGCTGCCCAATTTTAGTACGTTCTTCCTCTGGCAATCGCGAAACTTCCTCCTCGCTCATCCCCTTAGTCCGTTCATTCAACTTCAAAAACCTCTGATAAGCCTCCTGCCTTTTTCCTCCTGATTCCTTTCGCCCTTTTTCAGAACCTTCCGTATCCACACTCTTCTCGCTACTCTCAATCTTAGGCACTCCTTCCAAAATACTCCACCTCGTCCCCCCATTCGTCTCATCATTATTACTTACTCGCTCTGCCATTTTTATATAACACCTCCTTTTTCCCCATTTTATCACACCCCTACTTTTTTCTCAACCCCACTTTCTTACATAATTAATCCATCAAAATATCCTCTCACTCTCTCCATCGTTTTCTCATCCTTAACTGTCCACGCAATCACCGGCATCTTCTTTCGCATTTCCTGAATCTTCGGATTATTATATAACCGATAATCTACCGACAAAAATTCCGGTTTCGCCATCCAAATCAAGATAGCCCCAAGTTTCCTCCATAATTTATAATTCACCAAAAGCCCCCTGATATACTCCGGCCGATTTTGATAAAACCACTTCACTGTCAACGGACTAAAACTCTTCACCGCAAATTTCCCCCGATATTCATCCAGAATTTTTACCATCTCTCGCTCCAATTTTCCAGGCATCCGATCAAATTTCACCTCAATAATCATCGGTACCTTCCCCTTCACTACCTCCAAAACCTCAGACAGTTCCGGAATTTTCTCGGTAGTCCCCATTAATCTCAACCTCCGAATTTCCGGAAATTTCTTCCTTACAATCACCCCCCCTCCCCCTGTCATCCTCCGGACAAAACTATCATGAAACACCACCACCCTCCCATCTCTCGAAAGATGCACATCTAGCTCAATCGCCATTCCCTCCTTTACTGCCTTCCGAAACGCCGCTAAACTATTTTCTGGCACTCCCGCCATATTATCATACTTCCCCCTATGCGCAACTAAAAGCCCCCGTAAAAATCCCGCTTTTTCTTCACTCATAAATCTTCTCTAATTCTAAATTTCTATCCTCTCCCTGTTAGCGCATCAAATTCTTCCATGCTCGAAATTAACACTTCTCGCGGTTTATTTCCATTCTGTGGTCCAATCACTCCCACCTCTTCCAGCCAAATTGCCAATCTCGAAACATAACCATGTCCCTTCGAAAGATATGTCTGTAGCATCGCCGTCGAGAATTTCCCCTTATTCAGTGTCACTTCCACCGCCTTTCGTACCGTCTCATCATTCGGATCAAACTTATTACTCATATCCATTACATTTCCTCCTCCCGCCGGCTCAACCCCCTTGATACTCACCGCCTGCGAAATCACCTCATCATTATACTCCGGCGGCCTCTGTTCCTTGAGAAATGCCGCGACTTTCTCCTCTTCCTCATCCGACACCCATGCTCCCTGAATCCGTTTCGGCTTTCCACCCATCTCCGAGGTAAGAAACAGCATGTCACCTTTCCCAAGCAATTTTTCCGCCCCACCTTTATCCAACATCACAATCGAATCTGTTGTGCTTTGCACCGCAAACGCAATCCTCGCCGGCACATTTCCTTTAATCAAAGACGTCACCACTTTCACAATCGGCTTCTGTGTCGCCA
>JAUNQQ010000033.1:0-2843 GCA_030536095.1 Candidatus Saccharimonadota bacterium | reverse complement strand
TCATCCGCCAGCAACTTATATCGCCGTTCCATCTCCGCCACCGCCCATTTCAGCGCCGACAGCGCCTGCGTCGTGTCATTAATAATCGGCGTCAAAAGATGCGGAATATCCGAATATTGCACCATTTCCACCTGCTTCGGATCAATAATAATCAACTTCAAATCACTTGGCGCATTTCGATATAACATTGAAATAATCATCGTATTCGTCATCACCGACTTTCCTGAACCCGTCGTTCCTGCAATTAGAAGGTGTGGCATCTTCGCCAAACTCGTCACTACCGCCCGCCCCGAAATATCCTTCCCCAGTGCAAACACCAACGGATCGTCCGCATTCTTCCACTCCGGACTCTCCAAAATCGACCTAAGTCGCACATCTGCTCCCTTCACATTCGGAATCTCCACTCCTACCAATCTTGTCCCCGGAATCGGAGCCTCAATCCTCACACTTTCCACCGCCAAATTCAACGCCAACTCTTTATCTCTCGCCACAATCTTTGATAAGTTCACCCCCGAAGACGGCTTCATTGTATACTGTGTCACTCTCGGCCCAACATTTGCACTTTCCATTTCCACATCTATCCCAAAATCTTGCAATGTCGACTTTATAATCAACGCATTCTGCTGATGATTTCCCGCATCTGGCGGTGAAGCTTTCTTCTCTAGAATATCTGTCGCCGGAAACTTCCAATTCGGATCCGTCACCGAGACCAAGGCTCTTTCTGGGCTTGGACTTGGCGCGGCTACTTTTGGCGCTGCTGCCGGCGAATTTAGCTTAATTGGCGCTTTCTTTATCGCCGGCTCCGCTCCAGTTTCCTCATCGCCCAGATGAACCTCAACTTCCTTCCCCCCGCCACGCTCCGCCTTTTTCGCCAATCGCGCATTCTTTCCATCTTCCTCTTTCTCTGCCCCTTTAAACATCTGCCCAATCGCCCTAAACACCGCCGCCGGACTTGTCTGTAAAATAAACACCCCGGTCAGAAAAATCAGCACAACATATATTAATGCCGCCACTCCCGGATCCAAAATCTGCGTCATAATCCCATTCAGCCAATTCCCAATCACTCCCCCTGTCATCTTCGCCGTCTCCGTTTCCCCTAGCGCTGGCAGCCCCGTCATTCCCGCCACCCAAAAAATCATCAAAATCGTCATCACCCATAGCACCGTCGGAATCTGATTACTCTCGCTCAAAAATATCTTCACAGCAAGATAAACCAATCCCACTGGCACCAAATATTCCGCATATCCTACCAAAAAATACAATCCCCCACTAATCTGTTCAAGTAAACTCCCGCCACTCCCAAACCATGTCAAAACCAAGATAATTGCCATTACAATCATTATTACCGCAAAAACCTGATTCCAAAAACCACCCGGCAATTCTTGCTGCGGTTTCACTTCCCTGGTACTTTTCTTTCGCCGCGCTCCGCTCCGCCCCCGCGCCGCCGGCTTTCTACCTCTCTTTGCCATAAAAACATTATATCACACTTTTCCCTATTCTCAACCCCTTTTTCTTAAATTTTTCTCTAATAAACATCGCCACCCAAAATTAAAATCATCATAGACCCAAAATTGACTTTCCTCCTCACCTGTGCTACAATAAAGAAAACTAATTAGGAATAATTTTTATGTCAAAAAAAGAACCTGACACAAAAGATAAAATCGCAACCCAAACAAAAAAGTTCCGCGACGAATTTAAAGATTTTATCGCTAAAGGAAATGCCATGGATCTCGCCATTGGTATGGTCCTCGGTGCCGCTTTTACCAGTATCGTAACTAGTATTGTTAATGATATTCTCATGCCCCTCATCGGCCTTCTCGTCGGTGGTGTTGATTTCACCAAACTCGAAATCGAAATCCCAAATTACCTCGGTCTATCTGATTCTGCTCATATAAGATACGGAAATTTCCTCCAGGCCGTTGTGAATTTCTTCATCATTGCTCTTGCCCTTTTCATTATCCTAAAGAACATTGAAAAGATGAAAGAGCGCGCCGAAAAAGCCCTAAAGAAAAAATCCAACGAAGAGAAAAAAGAATCCGCAGAAAAAGAAGCAACCGAGAAAAAATCCGACGAAGAAATCATCGCTCTCCTAACCGAAATTCGCGATTCTCTAAAAAAGAAAAAATAATTCCCTCTTTTCTTCATTCTCGGCACGGTCTATCATTATAAACCGTGCCGATTTTTATAATCACAACGCCACTAAATATGCTATAATTAGATTATGCCAAATCAGCAAAAGATTGATTACTTAAATAAAATCTCCCAGGATAATCGTAGCGTTGCCCAGAGTCCGCTCTCGTCTTTCTCTATAAATCCCAAAATCATAAAAAGAGTCCTTATCGGTTTTGGAATTTTTATTGCCATCGTCCTAGCCTTCGGCTGGATTTCCTCTATTACAAACCGCGATACGACCCGCAGTCGCGATCTTGTTGACCAGATTTCCACCCGCGCAACTAATCTCGAAACAACCCTCGAAACTTATCAGGATAAAATCCGAAATACCGAACTCCGCGCCAATATTATAAATCTCGAAACTTTTTTGAATACGACCATTTCCAATATTGACACCGTCGTTATGAACGGAAATTACGGCGAGCCAAATCCCGCCATTGTCCTCAGCGAAGAACGCTATATTGCCGGCTTGAACGCCACCCTCGAAGATGCCCGCCTAAATGTCTCTCTTGAATCCACCTTAAGACGCGAAATAAAAAAGGAGACCCAAATCCTCATGTCTCTCGAAAAAGAATGCCTCGGTCGCTCCGACGATAACGCCCTAAAGTCCGTTCTGACTTCCTCCTATTCCGACCTTTCCTCAATCGTCGACCTTCTCTAATCCTCTTTGT
>JAUNQQ010000001.1 GCA_030536095.1 Candidatus Saccharimonadota bacterium | reverse complement strand
GTGAAATACGCAATCGTGCCGCCAGCGACAAGGGCTGCTACACCGAGAAATGCTGCTGCGGTTACGACGGTCTTTTTATTTGCTTTCATTATAAAAACTCCTTTAATTATTAAATAATATTAAACTAATCATATTTTTCCGTAAAGTTCGCGAAGGCGCTTACGGCATCTGTGAAACCGGCGGTCTGGATGGCGTCGGAATAGACTTTTATTCCGAGCTTACAGTTATTGTCACTACCATTTTCACAGGTTAATAGAGATTTTTGTATGTCGGAAAGTTCACCAACTTGTGTGCTAATCTTTAGCTTGGTCATTGGCCAATTTTTGGTTTTAGCGTTTACGCCTAATGCGGTCTTACTCGTAATGTAATATTCGGCGTAGGTCGCAGTTCCTACTTCTACCGAATCGTCATAGGTTACAGTGTAATCATCATTACTACAGGATTTATTCTCATTAGTAGCAATATCATCACAGGCTGAACCGAGTAAGTCGGGCGTAACGACGCTGGCTAGCTCAATTGGAATCACGACGCGGAAGCGCTGATAGACAGGGATATTCCCGGTATTCTCTGCTGATAGATAAAACGGAATATCTTTTACTACTGGGGAATGATGACTAGCGTTAAATTCAGTACTGTTCTCATCTTCGTAGATAGATAGTGTTGTCGATGCGTTACCAATGGTGAATTCATTGGTCGCAGCGTCGGTATCGGTGAAATACGAGAGAGTTGCAGTTGAACTCAGAGCGCAAAGTGTCATTATGAGCAGCGATGCTACCGTGATTCTAATTTTGTTATACATCCACCTCCTTTCTCCCCCTTTAATATTTTTATGCCACACTCTTTCTTGTTGTCTTCCTCCTTTCTTCCAAAGTCCCAGGCAAGAATGTCCAGGCGAGCAGGAGAGTTCCTACTACCAGGGCAACATAAATGCCGGGGGGCTGTTGGATACTATGCGCGATATAGCCGACGGTCGGGAGGGTAATTATCGGGGTACCGAGGACGTTTTTATAATGCACTGGCCGAGCATCAGGCGAACTGTTTTCGTCGCCTTTTGTCTGGAAGCGCCAAACATCCGGGTTGTTTTTATCAACTTCGATATTGACGATACGGTGAGTCACTACGGTTTTTTCGTCGTTAGCTACATAGGAGATAACGTCACCGACGGATAAAGTCTGATAATCAACGGGTTTAACGTAGATCAGAGAGCCGACGGGATAGGTATTTGCCATTGAGCCGGACATGACAGTAAAAGCGCGGAATCCGGCGAGTTTCATCCCGACGAGAGCGCCGGCCACTAAGATAAAGACGGCGGTTAGGGCAGTACTAAAGCCAGACAGGAGCGTTCGCCAGAATGAGCGTCTTCTCTTGTTAACTGCCGCTTCTTTTGCGTTAGAGATGGTTTCTTTTAGGGATGATTCTGGCGTGACGGCTGGGTTTTCTGTATGAGACTTGATGGATACTTTTATTTCTTCGGGGGGTTTCGGTCTTCGACTCAGTGATTTCGGGCTTTCTAGTTTTTCGTTCTATATGTCCAGGGTTTTCTGATTTTAGATTAACGAGTTCTGACTGGGAAATATTCATTTCGACAGAATCGGACGCCGTATTATTGGCGGCTAATGCTGAAACTTTTGCGCTCAGAACAGTAACGACTGGACGATATACTTCGCAGTTTACAACTTCAACATCGACCTTTCGGACGTCTAGCGAATTATTCGCACTTCCCACACTCTTTCCTCCTTATTAATAACCATTATAAATAATGACACAGAAAAAAGCAAGAGCTTTTTTATAAAAAAGTGAGGGATTGCCAAGGCTTGTGTTTTTTGTTAATATGTGTTATATTAGTTGAGCGGGCGAACTTTAAAAAGGAATAGCAGAGTTAGCTACGAATGAGAGGGGATGTCATGAAGCTGAAAATTGGTGAGAAAGTTTATCTACAGGTGTATGATTTGATTTTTATTGCTTGTGAACTTGGTGGGTGTCCGACGAGCATTGTACGGGAAGCTTTTTCTTATGATGATAGCGAGGTTTTATTGGCGCTTGAAGATGAGGCGGAGAAACTTTTTTGGTTTAAGTATTGTTTCCGAGAGCCGGAGAATGTCGAATGGCTGATGGCGCAGGATTGGATTGTTAGCTATAATAAATATGCGGAGGCTTCGATTTCCGAATTGAATATAGAGGAGTATTTTTGCAATAGGGAATTCATAGCGAGAATGGAGCTCTATGAGGTTTGTCCGGATGAGGAAGAGTTTTTTGAGATTTGTAAGCTTGAGCATAAGCTTGTTTCCCTGTCTGCTTTCGGAGCTTTTCATGAAGAGAAACTAAGATTTAGATTTCCGGAAGAATTTCGTGAACCTCGTAAAAAGCATTCTTCGTTTTGGGCATGGTTGCTCGGTGAAGAATAGGATGTTGTTCCTTTTAGATATTTATTAGACCCCCGAAGTTCGGGGGTTATTTATTGGTTTGTTTCTGTGTTATAATTTTATTATGAAGATGAATATTAATCCTTATATTATTATTACGGTGGTTATTATTTCGGCGGCGATTACAACGATAATGATGAATTCTGGAAAACCTGAGAATGTGGCGAGTCCAGAAGAAACGGAAGAAGTGCCGGTGGTTTTGCCGACGGCGACGGCGACGCCGACATCAACGCCGGAGGTCGTGGCGACAACTTGTCCGACTACGCTGGGAAATCTAATGTTGATTAATCCGAATTTTACGGTTTCGGAAGATTGGATTGCGGCGCGCGCAAATGAGCTGATTAATATTACAGAGAAATACGGAATAAATGAAGGCAATGTTTATAATGGGGTGCCGCGAATGATGCCGGAGGCGGCGGAACATTTGAATGAGATGCTGACGGCTTATACGGCGGAGACGGGTGGGACGATGACGACGCGGAGTTGTTTTCGGGCGCGCGGGACGTCTTGTGGGCGGCTGTGCTACGCGACGGGAACGTCGGATCATCATACGGGGTTGACGTGTGATTTGGTGGATGATCAATATGGTGATACACTAGATACGGATTATTTAGAAACACATAAAGATTGGCAGTGGCTAAAAGCTAATTCTTATAAATACGGATTTATAGACCGATTTCCAGAGGAATGGGCGGGTGGACCAATGAGTGAGCCGATAAACGTGGACGAAAATGGAACGACGGGATTGTATGAAACTTGGCATTACCGGTATGTGGGAGTTGAGGCGGCGACAGAAATTGCTACGGGGAAATATAATAATGGTAAGTATGATTCGCTTGAGCATTATCTAAAAATGCGCGGATTTCTTATTAACCTCTTAGGACCGGCGAGCTGTTAGATTCTTAGGGTGAATTCGGTGAGTTTCTCGCTTTTTACGCTGATTTTCCAGCCATTTCGATTGGCGAGAGACTTAGCGATGGCAAGACCTAGGCCGACACCGTCGGAAGTTTTATCGGTCTGGTAAAAACGTTCGAAAATATGGGCAAGTTTTTCTGGTTCGATTTTTTTGCCATCATTCTTAATACGGATTCCAGTTTCACTAACTGTGATTTCTACTTTTGACTTGCCGTATTTTATGGCATTATCAATTAAGATATTTAGAAGTTGTTTTAGACCGGGTTCATTGACGGATTTTTTTATATTATCATCTCCGGTTATTGTGAGCTTAATTCCCTTTTGGTCTGCTTTTGGCTCGTAAAAATTGGCAGTTTCGCGTATTAGTGCCATAAGATTTACTCCGGTTTTTTTAACTGGGCCAATTTCTTCTGAGCGGGCGAGCATGAGGAGCTGATTATTTAGCTCGGTTATATCCTCGACTTTTTTCTGGACATTATCTATCCAATGATTCCCTTGTATGTCGGCCGCTTCAAGATTAGCTTGAATAACGGCGAGAGGAGTTTTTATTTCGTGTGAAGCATTAGCAATAAAAGCTTTTTGATTTTCGTATGCTTCGCGGACTGGCTGAACGGATTTATCGGCTTGGATAATTGAAGCAAAGATAATCATAATTTCGAGACCAATACCGGTTATGACTAGTGTTTGCATAAGCGCATCGAGGGAAGCTTCGCGGTCTTCGCGCATTTTTATTTTTAGAAAATCATCTACGCTGTGACCAAGATTGTCGCTCGGTAATTGTTCAAATGGCATTTCTGGCGGTTGTTGGGAAATTGAAAAGGAAAAATTCATTGGCCGACTGAGGATGTAATTTGAGATGAGAAAATATATCGAGGCAAGGGCAACGGTTAAGACTAGGGTACTGGCAAAAACGGAGTTGAGAACAAACTTACGTTTTAGATCATAGAATAGGTCGTGAGTTTTGTCGCGCTTTTTGCGTTTTCGATAGTCTTTATTCTGAGCTTGCTTTGTTTTTGCCATCACCTAAACCTATTTTACATTTTTTAAGATTAGTTTGTAGCCGAGACTGCGGATAGTTTTTATCTGGACTGAATCTGAGACTTTTTCAATTTTTTTGCGGAGATAACTAATATAGACTTCGACGTAATTATCCACGCCGTCTTTTTCGTTTCCCCAGATATGTGCGAGTAGATATTCTTTACTTTTTGGGCGGTCAGGATTACTGAGAAGCGATTCTAGTAGGGTTGCTTCGGTGGCGGTGAGAGATAAGCCGTTGAGGGTGCGGTTGGACTTATCATAGGATAGGTCGCCAAAGGTGAGGATATTTTCATCTTGGAGGGCTGGGCGTCGCGCTAGGGCGTGGAGGCGGGCGATTAGCTCGGCGGTCTTAAAGGGTTTAGCTAGATAATCATCTGCGCCATAATCGAGGCCGCGAATTTTGTCTTCGGCTTGACCGAGAGCAGAAAGCATGATAACGGGTGTTTTTACTTTTTGCTCACGAATTTTGCGCAAAATATCAAATCCAGACATTTTTGGTAGCATAACATCTAGTATTATCGCGTCATAAATTGGCTTCATGGCGAGTTCTAATCCTTCTTCGCCGTCTGCTACCCAATCTACATCGAGACCGTCCTTTTTTAGCATATGAACTACTGCATCTGCCAGGTATTTTTCATCTTCAACATATAAGATTCTCATTTCGTTCTCCTTGTTTATACTATTATAATATATTCTGAACCTTAAGATAACTTAAAAACCTTAAAAAATTGGTGGAATTTCCCTCTTTTTTCTGGGGAGTTTTATGCTATAATGTAGCTAATAATTGACGAGGAGTTAAAATGAATAGTATAGAAATATTTTTAGACGACTTCCTAAAAGGTCTACCAGATGTAGTTGTGGCGCTACTGGTACTGGTTCTTGCAATGTTTTCGGCTTGGTTGGTGAAAACACTTACGCTAAAATTGTTAAAGCTAATTGGACTGGAGAAGGGGTTGGCGAAATTGGGGACGAAAAAAGAGAATATTTCGAAAGTTACTGGGTTTATTGGGCGGCTGGTTTATCTGATCGTGTTTATATTGTTCTTGCCGGGGATTTTTGAGAAGCTGGGACTGAATAATATTGCGGCGCCGATTGTGGCGATGATGAATAATTTTATGTCTTATTTGCCGAATATTATTGGGGCGGTGATTATTGCAACAATTGGGCTGTTTATTGCGCGGCTAGTGAAGGAGCTGGTACGACCACTACTCATGAAACTAAAGATTAATTCTTGGAGTGAGAAGGCGGGACTTGATGTAAAAAAGATTGATTTAGCGACGATTATGGCGAATATTGCCTATACGGTGATTGCGATTTTCTTTATAGTTGAAGCGCTGAATACACTTCAGTTGGAAGTTTTGACGAAGGTTGGCGGGCAAATTATCGCTTATCTTCCCTATGCGATTAGCGCGACGATTGTGATTCTGATTGCATATCTACTCGGAAATTGGGCGGAAAATTCGCTAATTAGGAATTTTAATACAAGTAAGGCGGTGGCGCTGGTGGCAAAAATTGCAATTATTGTGATTGGAGTATTTATGTTTCTTTCGCAACTGGGAATTGCGAGTAGTCTAGTTAATGCCGCCTTTATTATTTTACTTAGCTCCGTGGGGATTGCTTTTGCGATTTCCTTTGGGATTGGTGGGCGCGAGTTTGCGGCGCATACCTTGCGGAAGTTTGAGCAAAAATTAGATGAAGCTGCTCGGAAGAAAAAAGATTAGGGATAATAGCCCGGTTATATGCTGGGCTATTAAATCGAGGGTAGAAATTTTGGGGGAGTTATGCTATACTGGGAGGTATGCTAAGGTTATTTAGGTATCTAAAACCGTATTGGATTCAGGCGGTGATATTGGTGGCGCTGATTGGGGCGCAGTCTTTTGTGACGCTTAGATTACCATCGCTTATGGCGAATATTATTAATCAGGGGGTGACCGATAATAATCCAGATATTATTTATCAGACGGGGGCGAAGATGGCGGTTTATACGGTTATTGTGGTGATACTGGCGATTGTGGCGAATTATTTTAGTGCGACCTTGAGCGGGAAGCTGGCGCGAGATATTCGGCGAGATATTTTTCAGAAAGTGACGAGTTTTTCGGTGGCAGATATTGATGATTTTACAACGGCATCGCTGATAAATCGGAGTACGCGGGATGTGTCGCAGGTGCAGGGGACGATCACGCTTTGCCTGTCAATGGCGATTCGGGTGCCGACAATGGCGATTTTTGCGATAGTTGAGGCGGTTCGGACGGCGCCGAATATGACTTGGATTATTGCACTAGTGGTGACGGTAATGGTGATGACAATTGCAATAATTATGGCGACGGTGATTCCGAAGATGAATCTTTGGCAGAAACTGATGGATAAGATAACACTACTGACGCGGGAAAATCTGACGGGACTTCGGGTGATTCGGGCATTTAATAACGAGGGGGGTGAGGCGAAGAAATTTGGGCGGACAAATCGGGAGATTACAGAAGTGAGTTTTCGAATTGATGCGATTATGTCGCTAATTTCGCCACTACTTACGTTGTTTTTTAGTGGGACGTCGCTTTTGTGTATTTGGATTGGAATTAGTCTAATGGAGACGGATTTTTCTTATTTGGGGAATATGATGGCGTTTATGCAATATGCGATTCAGGTGGTGATGTCGTTTCTGTTTCTGACAATGTTGTTTGTGATGATCCCGCGGTCGAGGATTGCGGCGAAACGGATAAACGAGGTGCTAGATAAGAAGTCGGAGATAAAATGGCGACCGAAGGGTGAGAAAAATAGTGGCGAGACGGCGGTGGAATTTCGGAAAGTGTCGTTTCAGTATGCGGGGGCGGATGAGAATGTCTTAACGGATGTTTCGTTTACGGCGAAAGCGGGTGAGACGACGGCGTTTATTGGCTCGACTGGGTCGGGAAAAACGACCTTGGTGAGTTTGGTGCCGAGACTATATGATGCGACGAGTGGGGAGATTTTGGTGAATGGGAAAAATCTGAAGGATTATGGCGAGAAAGAGTTGATGCAAAAAATCGGATTTGTGCCACAGAGGGGAAGGTTGTTTTCGGGGACAGTAAAAAGTAATTTGCGATTTGGGCGGGCGACGGCGACGGATGAGGAGATTAGAAAGGCGGCGAAAGTAGCGCAGGCGGATGAATTTATTCAGAAAATGGAAGGGGGGTATGACGCGAAGATTTCGCAGGGTGGGACGAATGTGTCCGGTGGACAAAGACAGAGGCTGGCGATTGCGCGAGCGATTGCGCGTAAGCCGGAGATTTATGTGTTTGATGATGCTTTTTCGGCACTGGACTTAAAGACGGATGCAAAATTACGAGAGGAACTGCGGAAAATTACGAAGGAGGCTGTGGTGATGATTGTGGCGCAGAGAATTGGGACGATAAAAAATGCGGAGCAGATTGTGGTGCTGGATGCAGGAAAAGTAGTTGGGAAGGGGACACATTACCATCTGTTGCATTCTTGTCGTGTTTATCAGGAGATTGCGCGGTCGCAGATGAGTGAAGAAGAGTTTCGACAGGAGTTACAGAAGTCAATTCCGGAGGAAATTGGGGCGAGGGCGGAGTTAGTTGGCGTGACGGCGACGAAAACAGTTAAGCGGAAGGAGGAAAAGTAATGCCGGGGCCGATGAGAGGTGCGGCGAAGAAGCCGAAAAATTCAAAGAATGCTTTCTTAGCGTTAATTCGGGCGCTTATGCCGTGGCGGAAGTTGTTGATTTTGTCACTTTCTTTTGCGGCTTTATCGACTACTTTGTCGATTGTGGGACCGTCGCTTTTGGGGCGAATTACGACGAATGCGACGAATTCGCTGATGGAAACTGGGGCGATTGACTGGGAGCCGATTACGCGGATTGCGGGAATGTTGGTGGTGCTGTATGTTTTCTCTGCGATTTGTAGTTATATGGAGTCGTTTTTATTGGCGAAAGTGGTGAATCGGTTTACAAAACAGATGCGCGAAACGATTCTTGCAAAGTTTTCGAGGTTGCCGATAAGTTATTTTGACCAACATAAATTTGGGGATGTGCTGTCATATATGACGAATGATTTGGAAACAGTGGCAGGTAATTTACAGGGGTCGCTGAATGAGATAATTGTGAATGTGGTGACGCTTCTAGGGGTTTTGATTATGATGGTGATTATTTCGCCGGCGCTTTCGGCGATTGTGTTAGTTTCGGTGCCGTTTTCGCTGTTTTGCGTGGGGAAGATTACGCGGCGGGCGCAGAAATATTTTCGGAAGCAACAGAATACACTGGGGAAACTAAATGCGGTGATTGAAGAATCGTATTCGGGGCAGCTCGTCATCAAGACAAATTCACACGAAGAGGAGTCATTGGCGGAGTTTTCAGATGTAAACGATAGTTTATTTACGGCAGGATGGAAGGCAGAGTTCTTGTCACGGATGGCTTTTCCGGCGACGGCACTGTTTACGAATGCGGCCTATGTTTTGATCTGTATTATAGGAGGAATGGAAGCGATTGCGGGGCGAATTACGATTGGTAATATTCAGGCGTTTATTGAGTATGTGAATGATTTTAATCGGCCGATTACGCAAATTGCGCAGATTGGGAGCATAATTCAGCAGACATTGGCGGCGGCGGAGAGGATTTTTGAGTTTCTTGATGAACCGGAGGAAGAATCGGATGTACTAAAGCCGGCGGAAATTAAGCGAATTCAGGGTGAAGTGGAATTTCGGGAGGTTGATTTTAGTTATGACAAAGAGAAGCCGACGATTGTGAATTTTTCGGCGAAGATTCAGCCAGGACAAAAGGTGGCGCTGGTGGGACCGACCGGTGCGGGGAAGACGACGATGGTGAATTTACTAATGCGTTTTTATGATCCGGATAAGGGGGAGATTCTGATTGATGATGTTTTGACTCGAGAGATGAGGCGGGGTGATGTGCGAAAATTATTTGGGATGGTGCTACAGGATACCTGGTTGTTTTCGGGGACGATTGAGGAAAATCTGAAATATGGGCGACCGGGGGCGACACATGAGGAGATTGTTCGAGCGTGCAAACGGGCGCATATCCATCACTTTATTCAGTCGTTACCGAAGGGGTATAAGACGAAGATTGATGAAGATTCGGATAATATTTCGGCGGGAGAGAAACAATTATTGACGATTGCGCGGGCGATGATTGCGGATGCGCCGATGATGATTTTGGATGAGGCGACGTCAAATGTGGATACGCGGACAGAGGAGTTGATTCAGGACGCGTTTGATAAGTTAACAAAAGGGCGGACGAGTTTTGTGATTGCGCATCGGTTGTCGACGATTCGAAATGCGGATTTGATTTTGGTAATGAAGGAAGGGGCGATTATTGAGCAAGGGAGCCATGAGGAATTAGTGGAGAGTGGTGGGTTTTATGCGGAGTTGTATCAGTCGCAGTTTAAGTAGAGTACTGTTGCCGTTTATATGAGATGATATTTCTGCGCAGGGTTGTATGCGCGCTGGACGGCTAGAGTTATTAGCGGAGGCCGAAGGCGGATTGGAGGCGGAGAAGTTTTGTTTCGGCGAGGGGGCGAGCGTAGGATTCGCCAGATTTGAGAAGTTCAAGGACTGTTTCATCGGGAATTGAGGTAACTTTTGCCTGAAAATCAGCGAGAATGTCTTGGACGTTTTTGGCGACAGATTTCTTTAGATCGCCATAACGGGTATTTCCCTGCCAGGTTTTTATCATTTCATCAAGGGGCTTATCTTCGAGTAGAGCATTTATCTGGAGCAAATTAGATATTCCAGGTTGGGTTTTAAAGTCAAAATTTATTTCGCCGAGAGAGTCGGTTGTAGCGGACATAATTTTTTTCTGGGCAGCTTTTGGCGATTCGGAGAGGAGAATCTTACTATTGTCGGCGGGGTCGGACTTACTCATCTTTTTCTCGGGATTGGTTAGGCTGCGAATACGGACACCGTCGGTATTGCCCATAAATTTCATCTGGTCGGAAGTATTAGCGGGCACAGTAAAAATATCCTGATTAAACTTATGATTTACGCGGAGGGCGAGATTGCGGGCGAGCTCAAGATGTTGAAACTGGTCTTCGCCGACAGGGACATAAGTTGCGTCGTAGAGTAAAATATCAGAAACCATGAGGACGGGATAGTCAAAAATTCCCGCATTAACAGAATCCTTACCGGCAGACTTGTCCTTATACTGAGTCATGCGCTTCAGCTCGCCGACAGTAGCGATACAATTTAGAAGCCAGGTCATTTCGGAATGAGCAGGAATGTAGGACTGACGATAGAAATGGATATTATTATTTAGCTCGAGGCCGGCGGCGAGATAATATTTTATTGAGAGAAGAGTATTTTCCTTAATAGTGCCGTCAATTTCGGAAATGATTGTATGAAGATCGGGAATAAAAATGTTGACATTGTAATCTTTTGAATGTTTATTCGCGAGGCGAGTAAGGGGGAGGATTACACCGAGAAAATGACCGAGATGGAGATCGGAATTTACGCGGACGCCGGTTAGGATTGTTTTCATAGGATAATTATACCATATATTGAGAATTTAGAAGAAAAAACTGGGATTGAAAAGTTGGGGGAAGTGTGATAGAATGGGAATGTCTGGATAGCTGGGTGTGGCGCAGTTGGTAGCGCGCGCGGTTCGGGACTGCGAGGTCGTCGGTTCAAATCCGATCACCCAGACCAGAGTATGGGGAGTTTGTATATCGGAGCGTGGCGCAGTTGGTAGCGCGCGGCGTTTGGGACGCTGAGGTCGCAAGTTCGAGTCTTGTCGCTCCGACCAGAAATTATTGAAAATAATGAGGAGTGAGGTATAATCTTTATATGAAGTATGGGATGCAGCTTTTGGATGAGTATTTCCGAAAAATGAAAAGTGGTGAAAAGCGGATTGAATTTCGGTTGTATGATGAGAAGCGAAGGAAGATTCGGATTGGTGATTCGATTGAGTTTTCCAATTTATCGACAAATGAGAAGATGGAAGCGCGAGTTGTGGGGCTGTTGATTTATAAAGATTTTTCGACGATGTTTTCGGACTTGGGGATGGTGGATGATGGGACGATGGATGAATTGTATGACCCGCTGGCGCAGCGAAAATTTGGGGTGATGGGGATTCGAGTTGAAGTAATGGAATAGAATTTCGGGCTTATGCTGGAATTTAGAATTGAGAAGAAGCTCGGGAATGGATTGGGGCGGGCTGGAGTAATTCGGACGGAACACGGCGAAATTCGAACGCCGACTTTTATGGTGGTTGGGACGCGGGGTGAAGTGAAATTTATGAGTATGGATGACCTGCGTAATGTTTCGGCGCAGGGGATGTTGTCGAATGGGTATCATCTGCGTGGGAAAGCGGAGGAAATTTTTCAGGCGGGTGGGTTGGCGAAATGGAATGGTTGGAATGGGCCGACAGTGACGGACTCGGGGGGGTTTCAGGTGATGTCGTTGGGGTCGGGGCTAGGTAAAGTCGTTTCAATGGGGGCAGAAGCCACAGCAGATAATTCTTCTGCGTCAGCGGATGCGGTGCTCACTCACCGTACTAGAAGTACGGCTCGCTCTACTCCTTCTGCTTCCTTGAATAATTTATCTGCTGAGGCTTCTGCCGGTTGGGCTGACAAAGATAATCACTCCGCTTCTCCCGCCGTCTTGAATAATTTAGCTACTGGAACTTCTGCTGGCAACTCTAATGAGGCGCATGCGGAGAATTTGGTGAAAATTACCGAGGAGGGGGTACATTTTACTGATCCATGGACGGGTAAGCCGGATTTTATTTCACCAGAGGAGTCGATGAGGATTCAGTGTAAAATTGGGGCGGATATTCATATGGCGTTTGATGAACTAACCTCAATTGCGGATGATTATGATTATAACGTAAGCGCGATGAGGCGGACGGAAAGGTGGGCGGAGCGGAGTTTAGTAGAACACAATAAGCATAGACGAGATTTAGGATATGATCAGAATTTATATGGAGTTTTACAAGGCGGAAGATGGGAGGATCTGCGGCGAGCGACGGCACGGAAGTTGGGGGCGATGGAGTTTGATGGATTTGGGCTGGGCGGGGCTTTTCTAAAGGAGGACTTAGGAGAGATTTTACGGTGGTGTGATGAGGAATTACCAGAGGAAAAGCCACGGCATTTATTAGGACTATCAAGGCCGGATGATTTATTTATTGGGGCGGAGATGGGAGCGGATACATTTGACTGCGTGGCACCAATGAGGGAGGCGAGACATGGGAAAATTTATACGAGAGAAGGGGATTTTAATTTGCGAAAGTTTATGGGGTCGGAGTTAGCGCTGGACGAAGGTTGTGATTGCCTAACCTGTCAGAGTGGGATGACGAGGGGAAGGCTGCGGGAGCTTTGGAAAAATCCGGAGACGAAGTTGGAGTTTTTTAGGTTGGCGACGATTCATAATGTTAGGTTTATTGTGAGGTTATGTGAGGAGATTAGAGAGAGTATTCTATGTGGGAATTTTTATGAGTTTAAGCGAGAGTTTTTGGGGAGATATTTGAGTTGATGATGGTGTAGTTTTGTGAAAATGGGGTTGTGTTTATTGGGAGGTGTGATATAATGAGGAAAAAGGAGGTGAGGTATATGCGTGTGGAGGTCAGAAGAAAGCGAAGCCCATCGGTGTTTTTGGTGCCGGTGGCGCTTTTGGTAGTAGTTGGGATTGTGGTGGCGTTTTTTCTGTCGGGGAAATTGGACGAAATTTTTAAGAATGGGGAGATTTCTTGTGGAGAAGGGGTGAGTTTGGCGATTTGTCAGACGGAGGAGAAATTTAAGACTGATTATGAAATTGTAAGTGAGCGAAGTACGGATAAGGGCGAGTTGGTACACGAGGTGTATGTGCCGACGACGGATTTTTATAGCGAAAAACAGGCTTTGACGCAGGCGGAATTTTTAAATTTGGATAAGGGGAGTAGCACTGAGGTGGAGCTAACAAAATTAAGCGAGCTTAGTGCGGATAAGAAAATGCTTGGAGTGGAGAATAAGTATTATCTGGATGATTTTACAAATGGAGCGTATTTTGAGAATTATGTTGTTAAAGGCGGAGAGAAAGCAGATGAGACAGAGATAGCGAATATCCGGGGGAAAATAAAGGGTGAAATTGCGGAAATGCCGGGAAGTGGGAGTGTTTTGACGATTAATCAGACGGGAGTGACGGCGTTGTCGAGAGAGATGCAGAGTTATATGAATCGGATGGGGGTTTCGGGTGAGTTTTTTGCGGAAAAAGTAAAGACTTTTCTTAGTTCGACAGATATTACGCATATTTCGAACGAAGTGTCGTTTGCGAGTGATTGTACGACAAATTCGGCGACGGTGGTGCTTTGTTCGCCGTGGGAGATGTATGATGCAGTGACGGTGATTGGGACGGACGTGGTGGAATTGACGGGAAATCATAATAACGACTGGGGGAAGGAAGCGAATGTTGAGACGATTGAAAAATATCGGGCGGATGGGATGAAGGTGTTTGGTGGGGGTGAGAATGAAAAACAGGCAGTGAAGCCGCTGGATATTTCTGAGAAAGGGACGGAGATTGAATGGATTGGAGTGAATTATTCGACTTCAACGAAGGAAAATGGACAGGGAGCGGATGGTGAAAATCCGGGGGCGAATATTTACGATGAGGCGGAAACGCGGGCGCAGATTACAGATGCGAAGGCGGCGGGAAAATTTGTAATAGTTGATATTCAGTTTTCGGAATGTTATAGTTATCCGGAAATGGGAGCAGAGATGCCGAGTTGCGATGCGCCAATTGCTGGGCAGGTGGCATTTTTCCGAGGGATGATTGAGATGGGGGCGGATATGGTGGTGGGGACACAGGCTCATCAGCCACAGACTTATGAGATTTATCAGGGGAAGCCGATTTATTATGGGCTGGGGAATTTGTTCTTTGACCAGATTTCTTGGCCAGGGACGACGCGAAGCATAATTCTAACACATTATTTCTATAAGGGAAAATTATTACAGACAAAACTCAGCCCGACGCAGTATGGATCGGATTTCCAGACGGAAATAATGACGCAGGAGGAGACGGAAAAGTTCCTGCGGAGATTATTAGAATCGAGTCCGGAGGGTAAATAATGCTGATAAATCCGGAAATGCCAGACTGGGAAGTACGAAAGAAAGATCAGATAAAAACGCTGAAGTCAATGATTGGTTTTATGGTTGTCGCTGTGATTTTGGGTGGTGGGGTTTGGTTTTGGAATACAAAAAATTCGGATATTAAAAGTGGGAAAGAAACGGCGGGGATTGAGTGTGCGGAGGGACAGGTTTCGATTGATGGTGGATGCGAGAAAATTCGGCCGGAATTTTTGGACTTATCTGAGGTGGTGAGAAATTGGGGCGAGAGTACTGGGGGAGAGATTTCGGCGTATGTTTATGACTTAAGTAATGAGAGGATTGCGGGGGCTTTTCATTCGGAGGTAAGTTTTGAGATGCGTTCAATCTATAAGCTGTTTGTGGCGTATGAGGGTTATCGGCGAATTTCGTTGGGGGTGTGGGGAGATGATGCGGATTATTTAGTGAATGAGGCGGGGTCGTTGTCGCGGTTAGATTGTCTGGATTTAATGATTCGGGAGTCGCATTCGGGTTGCGCGGAGAAAATGTGGGATGAGATTGGAAGAGAGGAACTGGATGGAATTGTCCGAAATGAGTTTATGCTGTTTAGTACAAGCGTTTCGGGACTTACGACGAACGTGGCAGATGTAGCGAAGATGATGGTGAGATTTTATAAAAACGAAGGAATTAGCGGAGACCTGGTGGAGCGGATGAAAGACAGTTTTTTGAATCAGCCAGCAACAAATCGGGAGGGGTTATGTGAGGGGCTATGTGATTGGCGACAGGGGTTGCCGGCGGGATTTTCGGAAAAAGTAAAAGTTTATGATAAGGTGGGATGGCTTAACGCTGAGACGGGGTGGGAAGTGTATAATGATGCGGCGATTATTGAAACATTAGATAAGAAAAGTGGCGGAATGAGGAGCTATGCGGTGGTGGTAATGACAAAAAATATGGGGCCGGAGGTAAATCAGGCGCTCGGAAGGGCGATTGAGGAGGTACTGAATGTTACTAGTGGCGAGGAGGGAGTGACGGAAGTCGAGCCGGGACTGGAAGTGGTGTCGGGAGAGACAGAGAGCTAACGGGGAAAATTTGGATTGAAAAGATAGGGGGAATATGCTATAATTTTCTAGTAATTTGGGGCGTTATGAACCTTGAGAGGTGATGTTTGTGAAAATTATAATTGCAGATCCGTTTAAGAAGGAACGAGAGCAGGCAAAAAGAGAGAAGCACGACTGGGTAAAGTGGTATTCTCAGAATACTCTGCTACATAATCTCTGGCGCGAGGGGAAGATTTGTTCGATAACAGATGCGGAGATTACGACGTTGATGTTGCAATGGACAAGGACAATGCAACAACTAGGTTATTCCGACGATGGAATCTTTTTGACCTGGAAAAAACTCGAGGAGGCTTCGGGGAAGGAAAGGCTACTCTATGATCCGGGTTGGAGGACAACGATTTATCATCGGGGATGTCAGACATCAATGGGATTTATTCCGTTTAACGTAAACCTGGCGGCGGGGAATATGGCTGACTCGATGATGATGGCACGTGGCTGGATTACTAATCCGGACGGGGTTTTTCAGAAAATTCCAAAGAATGATCGGGCTTACGTCGAGATGATTCATAATCCTTGTTGGATTGCGGTTGGCGAACGCGATGAATTGATTGCAAGATGGACATATGTTCATGATGCAAAGAATATTGCGGTGCTGGGGGCGGGATATGCTCCGGAATTTTGGACAACTGGTTTTCCTTTGGAGGGGAGACAGGTCGATTTATTCGAGCATAATCCACGAGTAGAACTAAAAACCTTTATTTCTAAGCCGATGATTCTTGGTCATTTTAAGATGAACCATACTGACGTTCAGACGGCGATGCGTCATTTTTCGGATTATGATGAGTTACCTTATGATGCCGTTGTGATGCCGGGGTTGGCGAGTTATATCTATGATTCCCTGCCAATGTTATTGTCCGTGATTTTACCTCGACTAAAAGCGGGTGGCAGCTTGATTTTTGACTTGGAATTGGAAAATCCGGCAATGAGATGGGTAGTTTCAACGTTGACTTGGTTGGATGAGGGTATGGATATCGTGATGCCGTTGTCGGCGGCCGAAGCTGAATGCGATATTATACGGATGGTGCGCGAATGCTCTCATGGTGAGGCGTATCTTGCGCAGTCGAAAGTAATTTCTGCGGGGTGGGATAAACCGCAAATGATTCTGTTTGAAGTTCGTAAGAACGCGAAGGTGGTAGGTTTACGGACGGCGCAAGCAATGCGTTTTGTCAGGACAAGACAGCGGAGAATACAATCAATATTGCAACCGGCATAACTTTTACGAATGTTACTTTTTGACCCGAGGAAACTCGGGTCTTTTTCTTGCCAAGGTAGAAGGGGTGTGCTATAATGAGTTTATTAGAGGAGGAATGTTATGCAGCTAGTGATTATCTTAATGATTTGCGTGGGTATTTTGGCGTTTTTGACCGGCTGTATGATTTCTTTTGGGGCGGCTAGGGAGAAGCGGGCGGAAGCGGCGATGTTTGGACTGGCGACGACGGCGGGATTTTTGTGGACAATTTCGATTGGGGCTTTTCTTAGCTTAGGGCCAGATCAGATGCAACTGGCGGAAACCTGCGTTTATGGGATTTATATTTCGGGGCTGTTTGTGATTTTGTTGCAGGCGATTTATTCGGGGTGGGGACGAAAATACAATGCAGTGCTTTCGGTGATTTTTCTGTTGGGCGTAGTAGTATTGACGGCTTTGCTGATTTATGATCCGTCAATTCTCTATTCGGATATTTTATTGAGTAGCAGTGGTAATAAAGTGGAAATTGTGGTGGGGTGGTATTATATTACTTATGCTATACTGGGGATGTTGATGATGGGGACGTTTGTATTTAATCGGTGGTACAATAAAAAACACGGGCGAACGGTGGCGATTAAGAAGATGAACGAGGTAACAATGTGGGGATTACTTGTCTGCGGTGTTTTAGCGGGGATTTTTGATTTTATTCTGCCGGTGACGGGTGAATATGGGCTGATTTGGATTGGGCCGCTAGGATTTTCGGTGGCGGTAATTGGATATTTTTATGTTACGCTAAAATATCGGCTATTTTCACTTGATTCGAACTGGCTGAAAGTTTTGTCGTATATTGTATTGGTTTTGACTGGGGCTATTGTTTATATGGTGTTGTTCTTCCTGATTTTCACGGCGTTATTTAAGATCCCGAATCCATCAGTGGAGGTGATTGCGTTGAACTTTATTATGATTGTGATTGCGCTCTTATTGATGCCGGTAATGCTGGAAGCAACAGCGTTTATTCGGTCGCTGATTTATACGCAGGAAATTAATATTGCTTATGTGGTGAAGAAATTAGATCAGTTAGAGGCGAGTCGAGTTAATCTTAATGAGTTGTCGGGATTTTTGGCGGACCATTTACACTTTCAAGACGTAGGATTATTTGTTAATGGAAAAATGTATGGGACGAAGACGCTGGGGATTTCGGCGGAGGAGTTGGGGGAGCTAATGAAAATGGGGACGGAGATGGATGGAACATGGCTTAAAACGAATGCGCAGACGAGGGAAATGTATGAGCGGATGGAACTTTCTGGGGTGGCGGAGCTGGCGAGCGAAAGGGGCAAGAGGTTTGGACTAATGCTGGTCGGAAAACCGACGAGTAAGCGGAGCTATAGCCGGAGTGACCTAATACAGATTGAGATGATTATTAATCTAGTGGCGGTGGTGATTGATTCGGATAAACGGCCGAAGGCGAAGAGGTAAGATTTATGGAGATAATTCTCATGTTAATAATGCCGATGGGGAGGTAGAGATGGCGGCAGCGAAGACGCTTAAGCAAACGCGGACACAGATTTTGTTGTCGCTGAATGCGGTGGCGATTGTGATTGCGGGAGTGTTGATTGCATCGGCGATTTGGCTGCCAAAGAAGGCGACTTTTCATGTCGTATCGGAACGGTCGGATGATTTGTCGGAGATGGAGGGGGATGCGGGACTACTTGATCCAGTGAATGATTTTTTGAATATGGTGACGGGGAATGTTACGACGAGCGAAGCGGATGGGAGCGAAACGGAAGAAAAGGTGGCGCCGGTGGCGACGAATAGTTCAGCGGGCGGGGAGGTGGCAAATGGTGAATTATGGAGTGAAACTTCGATGACAATTTATCAGTCGGCGGATAAGGATATTTGCGTTTCGGATAGCTTAAGTAATTTGGGAGATATGTATTGGCAGACGTCAGATCCAAAAATCATTGCGGGGTTTTATTCGGAGGCACGAACGAAATTGGGGTATGACTCGGAACATTGTCGGTTCCCAAAGATTGTGGGGACAGGGACGGTGACGGTGACAGCGGGAACTTATGATGGGACGAGGCGAGATACTTTGACGGTGACGGTGATTGCGATACCGACAGAGGAATGGAAGAGAAAAGTGCTAGCATTGGTAAATGAAGAACGGAAGAAGACGGGATTGGGAGAACTTACGTGGGGGACGACATGTGAGAATGGGGCGGAGACGCGAGCAAAGGAATTACTAACAAAATATGACCATACGCGACCGGATGGGTCGTCATGGCAGACGGCGTGTCAGATTCCGGCGACCGGTGGGACGGCGGGAGAGAATGTAGCGGCAGGATCGTCAACGAGTTCGCCGGAGTTAGTGGTGGCGGCATGGATGGCTTCACCGACACATAAGGAGAATATTCTAAAAAAGGAGTTTACGAAGTTGTCGGTGGGACTAGTTTTTGACGTAAATTCACAGTATAAGATTTATTGGTCGCAGTATTTTTCGAATTATTAGAGAGTATTGACTAGCTAGAAGACGCTGAGGTTTTAGACTAGAGAGAGGTTGATACAAAAAATCACCGAGAGTATTATCCTCTCGGTGATTTATTCATTATCTACTAGAAGATTAATTATAGATGTTTTCTAGGAGAATGGAGGGGCCCATAGTTGTCGTCAGATAAACGGACTTAATGTATTGCCCCTTAATCGTTGCAGGTTTCTGGCTCTTTAGGGAGTCGAAGAAGACATTAGCGTTCTCCTCGAGCTTCTCGGGAGTAAAATCAGTCTTACCGATACCAATATGGACGATTGCTTCGGAATCAACGCGGTATTCAACCTTACCAGCCTTCGCTTCCTTTACTGCTTTTTCAACATCAGTTGTAACTGTGCCGGCCTTTGGATTGGGCATAAGGCCCTTTGGACCTAAGAAACGGGCAAACTTTCCGAGCTTTGGCATAAACTGAGGAGTGGCGATAAGGACGTCGAAATCAATCTCGTTTTTCTCGAGACGACGCAAAAATTCATCATCTTCAGCAATATCAGCACCGGCGGCCTTAGCGGCTTTTGCAAGATCAAGCGGCGCAAAAACAGCAACCCGAATCTTTTTTCCGGTTCCATTTGGTAGAACAACGGTCGAGCGGATATTCTGGTCGGCATGACGCGGGTCAACACCGAGACGCGCATGAACCTCGACCGTAGCCGGGAAGGAAGTAATACTGGTTTCTTGCGCAAGAGCAATAGCTTCTTTTAGAGAATAGGCTTTTCCCTGTTCGACTTTTTTGTAAGCTTCGCGATATTTCTTCCCCTTTCGCTCAGAGACTGGACGAGTCTTTGGCGCAGCGCCCTTTGGCTTTTCTCCGGCAGCAACAGCGGCCTTATGTTCGGCGGCGCGAGCCTGGCGCTCCTCTTCGGCCTTAGTTTCTTCTTCGTGCTTTTTTGAGCGTTTTCCGGATTTTGCGTAAGATTCCGGCTTCTCCTCTAACTGAGTTTCCTCAGTAATTATCTCTTTAGTTTTATCTTCTTCCATGATTTCCTTTCGTGGTAAACGAGCATAAACTCTCCCACAATTATATTATTATTGTTCGACTTCTACGCCCATTGAACGAGCGGTTCCGGCGATAATTTTCTTTGCGCCGTCTAGGTCAATGGCATTTAGCTGAGCCATCTTTATATTGGCGATTTCTTCGAGATCCGCCTGAGAAAGTTTTCCGACCTTATCGATGTTTGGCTTTCCGGAACCTTTATCAATCTTTAGTTTTTCACGAATTAAATCGTCAACTGGGCGACCAAGGCAGGTCCAGTCAAAAGTCCGATCGTCGTAAACCTGAAGATGAACAATGACATCCTTCCCCTGAAATTCTTTGGTTGCCTCATTAAACGGATTAATGAAATCCATCATATTAAGACCCCACTGACCGAGAGTTGAACCAACTGGAGGCCCAGCCGTAGCGCGGCCACCAGGAATGCGTAATTTTAGATTACCAATTACTTGTTTTGCCATAAAAATCCTTTATTATTAACCCAAGTGCGTAACAGTTCTATTATACGCTTTTTTCTGAAAAAGTAAAGGGTGATTACGCTTGATCGAGATTCATCCAGCTCGGACGAGCGTTATTATATTCAACAGGTAGCATGGTGTCGGGATTGATTTTTGATAGGAGCATTAGCTCGCGGAAGCATTTTTTCGCCTCAGAACACATACTGTCCCGTGTAGCTGGTTGCTGACTAGACTGAAGGCGATTAGCAGCAAGCGACATACTGACGATTAGCATACGTTCGACAAAAGTAGTCCAAGAGTGTCGCGAAAAATGATTTCCGTCTTTTGTTTCGGCACTAGTGCGCAAAACTTCGTTGATAAACTTTGGCTCGGGAGCGACGGTAATACCGGGAGCGATTTCTTGGGTGGTGGCGGGAAGATTTCGGGGGTCGTCGGCCAGGGCTTCAGGATTACTCTGCTGACAGCGCCGGCGAAAAGTTTCTAGGAGGTTACGAAAAACATCATCTGGGGTGTTTGGATCTTTATAGACGACAATACTGTCGAGACGCTGATGTGTTGGCTCACCAAGACCGCCTGTAATTTTGAAATAAATTGAATCTTGGAGTCCAGTATCTTCAAGGGCGTCCTGCCAAGCATCAAGTACAGTAGCAGGGTCTTTTGTAAAATCTGGAGTAATATAGCAGCGGAGATCGATATCACCAGTATTTTTATTAGCATTAATATGGATGAAATCATTATCGGCCCAAAACTTATCGGGATTAACGGATACATTGCCACTTTGCCAAAAAGCGTTTGGATGCTTACGTACTAATGACATCGCAGATGATCGATATTTTTGCTTTTTAGCATTCCATGCTTCTGGAGAGATGAGCGAATTATCTTCTAGTATTTCCGTAACTTGGATATCCCTATAACAGCCATACATACTGAACTTATTTTGAAGAAAGTCTTGCTGAAGCCAGGCTTTTGCGACGTCTTGGCTAATCAGATTATCTCGGACAAGATTATTATAGTTAGTTTTTGCAGACTGAAGAGTGGCTCTCGAGAGGGCAATATACTTTGGACGATGATTGGCCTGATAATTTGAGAATCTAGTTTCAAACTCGCGTTTCAGATCTTTCATGTTTCGACTTGTTACATCCTTTCCTATATCAGCTAGCCGATCGGCACGTGCGAGATAAGTTTTCTCAACTTTTTCAGGACCCAATACATCAAGAACATGGTCGAATAATTCCTCGGCGGATTGTGGCTCAAATTCGGACTTTTCGGCTTCTTGTTCGAGATTTATAATCTCTTCTTTTTCTTCTTGTTTACTTTTTTCGGGTGGCTTTGCACTATTTTCTTCCCTTGTATTGTTCTTGATTTCTTCTGGTCGCATATTCCAAGTCAAACCATTATGCTCGCCATAAACGTCTCTATTTATCCTCTGCATTCGCCGCTCAACTTCTTCATCTATCTCGCCCATCTTTTCTACTGGCAGTTTCATTCTGTTCTCTTCTGTCTTGTTCGCCTCTGGTTTGGATTTCTTTATCTCCTCTCCGTTCACCCATGTTCTCCCGCTTGTATCAGTATAGACCATTTTTCCGTCTTTGTAGCTTAATACATTATTCTCGGTACTCCGGATTTCCCAGTTGTTTTTATTCTGTTCAGTTTTTGCCGGCTCATCTTCTTTTGCCTTAGCGGGCTTTTCCTCGGCTGCTGACGTTTCAGGTTTTGTTTTGGTTTCTGCCGCCTCTGGGCTCATTTCAACTTTTTCTTTCTGCTTTGCTTCGGATTTAATCTCGGCTCGGCTTTTGGTCTTTGATTCTGTGTCATCACTTAACGCTTCAGGATTATCCTTCAGACTTCTTCCTTTGCCTGTGGCAATAAAAGAAAACGGCCGGCTCACTTTTTTCGTGTCAGATAGTGCGGATGGATTATCTTTTAGCTTTATTCCTTTGCCGGTTGCAATATACGAAAAATCTGTTGCTAGTTTTGCGGCTCGACCTAACCCCTCTTTTATCTTAGGCTCAGAGAGATGTTCGCCTTCATTTCCTACTATATTTGATTTTTCCATTGCCGCCTCCTTGTTTTTTATTATCTCAAATTATTTTATTTAAACCTAATTATTGCTCCTGTTCGTGTTCTTTGTCGAGGCTCATGAAGCGGAGGAGTTCTGGATGGAAGTAGAGTTCGATCTTGCCGACAGGGCCGTGACGGTGCTTGGCGAGGATTAACTCGGAGATATAGGTTGGGACAAAATCATCATTGTTCTGTTTATAATAATCGGGGCGATGAAGGAACATAACAATATCAGCGTCCTGCTCGATTGAGCCGGATTCGCGAAGATCGGAGAGGACAGGGCGGGGATCATCGCGACCGGTAACGGAACGGGAGAGCTGGGCGAGGGCAACAACGGGGATTTTTAGTTCGCGGGCGAGAGTTTTTAGACCGCGGGAAATTTCGGTTACCTCTTGGACACGATTGCCTTTGTAGTTAGAGTCATTACCGTTAATTAGCTGAAGATAATCAACAATAATAAGGCCGAGATCGTGGTCATGAGCAGCGCGGCGAGCCTTATTGCGCAGTTCAAGAATGCTAAGACTGGAAGTATCATCGATATAGAGCGGAACCTGGTCCATTTCACCGAGAGCGTCGCCGATTTTGGCAAAATCTTCATCGGTAACATTGCCGGTGCGAATTTTCCAGTTATCAATCCCGGAAACGTCAGAAATCATCCGGTCGACAATCTCGGAACTGGCCATCTCCATACTGAAAAAGAGGACACCTTTGTTATTTATTGTAGCGGCATTATAGGCGACATTCTGAGCAAAAGTAGTCTTTCCCATAGCCGGGCGAGCGCCGATGATGATTAAGTCGCCAGGCTGAAAACCGGCGGTCTTTTTATCGAGATCACGAAAACCGGTTTTGAGACCACGGAGAGCGCCCTTGTTTTTATGGAGCATCTCAATACGGTCGTAGGCATCAACAAGGAGAGTGTCGAGGGCGGCATATTCGGATTTTATGGTCTGGTCGGATACTTCAAAGAGAGATTTTTCGGCACTACCGACGATGGTTTCGATGGCGTCAGTAGAAGTATAGGCGTTTTCGGCGATTTCAGTGCCGGCCTTAATTAGGCGGCGGCGAGTAGAAGTGGTGGCGATCAGGTCGGCATAGGCGAGGGCATGGGTGGCGGTAGGGACAAAATTAGTTAGCTCGGCAAGATAAGGCGCGCCACCGACGGTTTTTAGGGTGTTGCGAGATTTTAGTTCAGAGGTAACAGTTAATAAATCAATCGAGCGATGAGTTTCATAGAGAACGGTCATAGCGTGATAAATCTCGGCATTTTCGGGCGAGTAGAAATCGGTGAATTTTACGCGCTCGAGACAATCGGGAAAAACTGATTCGGAAATCAGAATGGCGCCGATGAGAGATTTTTCGGCATCAATATCCTGGGGCGGGATTCGACCCGGTGGAGCTACGGTAGTGGTGGTGGGGACGGGGACGGAAATCGCCACTGTAGTAGCTGAACTTTCAGCTTGCGTTGACATTGTTACCTCCTTAAGCCACGGTTAAAATGGTTGATTTGGTGTATTTAGTGGCTCTATGTTTCCCATTATATGTTGGACGGCGGAAAAAGTCAAACTCGGGGCGGTCGGGGGTTGGTCAGTGAATGAAATATTGTAGCCGGTGGGAAGATATGAGGTGAGCAGGTCGAGATTGTTTTTTGAATTGAGAATTTTTAGGTAAACTTTTCGGCTATTATAGACGGAGAGGGTTGTTCCAGAGAGAGAAAGGTGGGATTTTTTCAGGATTTCAGCGAGGCTAGGAGCGGCGGAGGAGATAGCGGCGAGATAGGAATCGGGGGAGAAATTTTGATCGGTGGCTGGGGCTGGCTGAGTTGGTGGCGGAGAAGATTCGGGGGAAGGTGGGGCTGGTTGAGTTGGTTGGGACTGGGGGGGATTTATTGGTGCCGGTTTAGGCTGGGGGATTTGTGTTGCGGTAGACGCAAGCGGAGCAGTGGCGATTTCGGTGGTGAGAGCAACAAGGAGTTTTGCTTCGGGAAATTCGCCCGTAACAGAGGGGAGATGCTTCAAGAGAGAAAGGCGGACGGGGGTGGGGTTTATGATGATTTTTTGCATTAGGTCGGAGGCGATAATGGTAGGCTTTATGCCTGAATTAATCAGAGAGGCGAGAGATGAGGTTAGGCCGGCGAGATCAGCAGATTCATAGCTTATGAGAAGATTTTCAAGCTGATCAGATTCGGGGAGGCCGAGCAAGTCGATAATGTCGGATTTTTTTATTTGGCCGGATTTTATTGTAGAGATTTGGTCGAGCAAAGAGAGCGTATCACGAAATGAGCCACCACCGCGTGAGATAATTAGGGAGAGGGCGTCATCATCAATATTAAGTTTTTCCTGCTCCGCAATAGATTTCAGATGAGAAAGCATTATGTCGGGCGTGGCGAGCTGAAAAGTAAAGACCTGGGAGCGGGAGGTGATAGTGATGGGGACTTTATAAGCGTCGGTTGTAGCCATAATAAAGACGACGTGGGCGGGTGGCTCCTCGAGGATTTTGAGAAGGGCATTAAAGGCGGACTTACTCAGCATATGAACTTCGTCGATAATGTAAACTTTGTATTTTCCTTCAGTGGGGGCAATTGTTGCGCGTTCACGAAGATCACGAATATTGTCGACCCCGGTATTACTGGCGGCGTCAATTTCGACAATATCAATATAAGAATCTTCGAGCGAATATGGAAAGCCATTAATTTCGTGGGCAAAAATGCGAGCAACGGAGGTTTTCCCGCAACCGCGCGGACCCGTAAAAAGATATGCGTGGGAAATTTGATTTTTCTTTAGACTATTTCTTAGAATATCTACAACTTGGGGCTGACCGAGAACATCAGCAAGCTTTAGCGGGCGATATTTGCGATAGAGAGCCTTTCGCATGGCGACCCCTTAAATCGCGGCTTCAATTGCGGCCCAACTGGCTTTTTTATTATCGGCCGGAACGACGATGGCGACCTCGGAGCCTTCGCTAAGATGGTAATAAGTTACGGAAGCATAGAGGACTTCGTATTCCTTATTATCGGCCTTCACAAAATATTTATCGTCATGATGCGTTAAAACACCGATAAGAGTTTTACGTTCAACCGGACCAATCTGTTTATACAAGAAACGTCCGTCGGGACCAATGCTAAGTTTCAGGATATCACCTTCAACAAGTTTTGACTTTGAAGCGTAATTAGCGGGAACGGGATAGCTCTTCCCTTCTTGGTCAATCATAATCTGGCCGTCAAAAATTCCTTCGACAATGTGGTCGTCTTTAGACTGTTTATTTTGGGCGGGGAGAATAATTTCTTCGCCATCACCAATAACAGAATTAAGAAGCTCCTTAGCGGCTGCTAAATTTGTTTCAGCCTCACCAATAAGGCTCCTTAAGCGTTTGATTTGTTTTTCTGGTATATCAGACATCACCTCGCATCCTGTCTTTAGTTTGTTTGCCTTTATAATATATCATCGAGCTCGGAATGTCAAGAGTGAAATTTGTTCGTGATTTTAGTAAGAGAAGTATTAGTTATGGATGAAAAATCCAGAAAAATAGGGTGGAATTTTGACGGAGAGTATGCTAGAATTATGAAAAAGGAGAATCGTATGGGAAAAATGGGTGATCAATTAAAGATGGTTAATGAAGCGAGGAAAATCGCAAAGGAATTAAAGAATGAGATTATCGAGGTAGAAGCGGGAGACGGCGCGTTAGTTTTGCAGGTTTCGGGCGAAATGAAGGTGATAAAAGTTGAGGTTGATCCAGAAAAAATTGACCTAAATGACCCGGCGGAATTGGAAAGATGGATTCAGAATGCGGTGAATGACGGTTTTGCGAAAGCACAGGAGATTGCGACGGAAAAAATGAAGCCAATGATGGGGCAACTTGGAGGGTTAGGATTGTAAGATGACTAATAGAACCATCGTCGAAGTTGATACGAAGACATTTGTAAGGTTTTGGCTAGTAATCGCCGGAATTGTTGGTTTCTTGTGGATTTTCGCAAAAGCGCAGACGGCAATTATTATAACGCTTTTGTCGATATTTTTGTCGATTTCAATTCGGCCTTTGGCAAAGAAAATTGATCGAGTAATAAAAAAACGACGAGGACCGACAACACCTAGCTCAACGGTTTTTGCACTACTCTTTGTTGTGGTGTTTGTGATTTTAGTAGTGGGATTGGTGGGGCCGATGATGATTTCGGAAACGCAGAAATTTCTCGTGGTGGCACCAGAGATGATTGGAAAAACGCTTGGGGAAGTAGGGGGGTTAGATACAATTGGGAATAAGTTTGGAATAAATAATCTAACAGAACAAATTAGTACATCGGTTAAAAGCTATTTTACGGGGACGATTCCAGATTTGTCTTCGACAGTGTTGACGAGTGTGTCGGCAATCGCGGGAGTGGTTTCAAATACGATTTTGCTGATAGTCCTAACATTGTTGTTTATGCTACAAGGGCCAGATTTGATAAATGAGTTTTGGAAGAAAATGTACAAGAAGGGAGATAAGACTGGGCAGGTAGTAAAGAGGGTAACAACGCGTATAGCGGAAGTGATTGAGCGATATGTAACCGGACAGGTGATGGTGGCGCTGATTGATGCGGTTTTTGTGTTTATTTTGACGGCGA
>JAUNQQ010000032.1:5266-10019 GCA_030536095.1 Candidatus Saccharimonadota bacterium | reverse complement strand
ATTGACCATCTAGCAGACCTCTCTAATTTTTCATTGTCCGAGGCAGAAAAATCTTCCCTAAGAACTGACCTAGATAATATTATAGACTATATTTCTCAGCTTGATGAACTAGATACGGAGAATGTTGACCCGACCTATCAGGTTTTCGAGATGGAAAATATCTGGCGCGAGGACGAGATTCTCGAGCAGGAAGCCGATCGCGATGCTCTGCTGGCGCTTTCTCCCGAATCTGAAGCTCATCAAATTAAAGTTCCAAAGGTATTATAATATGCAGATAGCCGATAAAACCCATTCCGCCGTTAATATGATAAAGACCGCCCTAGAGCGAGCAAAAAAGTACGCGCGGTATCATATTTTTACTTCCCTAAACGAAGAAGCCGCCCTAAAGAAGGCAGAAGAAATCGATAGAAAAATTAAAAACGGCGAGTCGGTTGGTCATCTCGCCGGCGTGCCTTATGCTTGTAAGGATAATTTCCTATCACCAGAAGGAAATACTACCGCTAGCTCAAAAATCCTCGAGTCGTTTGCTAGTCCTATAACTTCTACCGCCGTAAAAAAGCTCGAACAGGAAGGCGCAATTATGATTGGTCGGACGAATATGGATTCTTTTGCGCATGGTTCATCAACCGAAAATTCTTATTTCGGCCCGACGCATAACGCTAAGGATTTTGACCGGGTTGCCGGCGGATCCTCTGGTGGTTCTGCTGTTGCTGTCTCTTTGGATATTGTTCCTTTTGCAACTGGAACAGATACCGGCGGTTCAATTCGTCAGCCCGCTTCATTTAACGGGATTTATGGCTTTAAGCCGACTTACGGTACAATTTCTCGCTATGGCGTTGTTGCAATGGCTAGCTCAACTGATTGCGTTGGCTTCTTCGCAAAAACCCCCGATGATATAAATCTGCTTATGGAGATTTCCAATGGCCAAGATTCCTACGATTTAACAACTCTCCCTGATTATTATAATAATACAGAGGAGAAAACGACGAAGAAAATCGGCGTCATAAAAGATTTTGATAACGATAAGGTCGCCCCCGAAATCCGTACGGCTATGAAGACAAAACTTTCGCAGCTCTCCAAAAAATATGAAATCGTAGAACTTGATATGCCTACTCTGAAATACGCTCTTGCCGTCTATTATATTGTCGTTCCCGCCGAAATATCCAGTAATCTTTCTCGCCATGACGGTATTCGCTACGGTTTTCGCGCCGACGATTGTCATTCTCTTGATGATGTTTATCGGCAGTCTCGCTCGCTCGGTTTTATGCCCGAGAATAAGCGCCGGATAATGATTGGAAATTTTGTTTTGTCTTCCGGTTTCTATGACGCTTATTATCTAAAAGCCGAGAAAGTGCGCACTCTCATTATTCAGGAATACGAAAAAGCCTTTAAGCAGTGCGATTATATCCTGACCCCAGTTAGTCCAAATCCCGCTTTCCGCCTAGGCGAAAAAACCGACGACCCCGTCTCAATGTATCTCGAAGACATAATGAGTGTCCCTCTTAATCTTGCTGGGCTTCCCGGATTAGCTATTCCGGCCGGCGAGACTAAGGATGGTCTCTCACTTGGACTTCAGCTTATTGGCCCGCGTCGCAGTGATAAGAATCTACTCGAATTTTCTAAGGAGCTAGAATAATGGACACCTCGCTCATTTTCCTCCTTCTCTCCATCCTGATTGTAGGCGTTCTCGTTTTTATCGCGGTCAATATTTCTATTAATAAAAACCATAAGTTCGATCGTGAAAAATATCAGACAAAATTCCTAAAACTAGAAAACGGTCTTAGTCGTGATAATCCGGCTAGTTTTTCCGTCTCTATTATCGAGGCTGATAAGCTACTCGACCGCGCCATGATGGAACTCGGTATTTCTGGGAATACGATGGGTGATCGCCTAAAAAATTCTGGCACTCGTTTTTCCCAGCTTAATTCCGTCTGGTATGCCCATAAGACTCGTAACCAGATTGCTCACGAGCCAGATTTTCAGGTTGACTATAATAAAGCCCGCCACGCTCTCGCGACATATAAACAAGCATTAAAGGATTTAGGAGCTATATGAAATACGAAATTACAATTGGCATCGAATGCCATGTCCAGCTAAAAACTAAGACCAAACTCTTTTCTGAAGTCGATAATGATGCTCGCGGAAAGTCTCCAAATTCCTGTGTTTCTCCTGTTGATTATGCTCTCCCTGGTATGCTCCCCCGCCTGAATAAAGAGGCGATTCATCTCGCTGTTCTTGCTGGCTTTGCGCTAAATTCCGAAATTAATCTCGAGAGCCGTTTTGACCGTAAACATTACTATTATCCTGACCTTCCGAAGGGTTATCAGATTACTCAGCTTTACCATCCCATTATTGGCGCTGGCTATGTTGCTCTGCCTGATGGCGAAAAAGTTCGGATTGAACATGCTCATCTCGAAGAAGATGCCGGAAAGCTTTCTCATTTTGGCTCATATTCACTAGTTGACCTGAATCGTGCTGGGACTCCACTAATTGAAATTGTAAGTATGCCCGATATTCATTCCGCTAAGGCTGCGCATGATTACTGTAAGGAGCTTTGGCGAATTATGACTTTTGCCGGCGTAACTTATGGTGATCTCTATAACGGTAATATGCGTTTTGATATTAATATTTCTCTCGCAAAGCCCGGCGCAAAGCAGCTTGGCACTCGCGCTGAGATAAAAAACCTAAATTCCTTTCGCAGTGTCGAGCGTGCCGTCGAATATGAGTATTCTCGTCAGAGTAAGCTGCTCGATCACGGCGAAAAAGTCGTCCAAGAAACGCGTGGTTGGTCGGATGTCAGTGGTAAAACTACTTCCCAGCGCAGTAAGGAGGAGGCACAGGACTATCGGTACATGCCCGAGCCAGATATTCCGCCGATTCGCTTGACAAAGGAATATGTCGATAATATAAAACAAGAACTGGTTTTGCTTCCTGAAAATTATCGCAAAAAGTTTTCCGGTAAGATTCCGAGTGATATCGTCGAGATTCTTCTTGATTATCCGCAACTTGTCCAGAAGCTCTCTGGAATTAGTGAAAAATATCTAAAAACCGTTGCAAATCTTTTTGCTTCCGTCCTGCTCGCTGAGGAGAATTCTAGTCTGCTAAATGATGAGCTTCCCTCAGAGAAGCAGTTAGAAGACCTCTGTGAAATGAAGGAAAAAGGGGAATTATCTAGTACAAACACCAAGGAGGTCTTTCTAAAATTCTTCGATCCAGAGATGCATTATAAAGACACTCGGGCAATTGCTAAAGAGCTAAACGTTATTCAGGAAAATGATTCGGGTGAACTTGAAAAAATCGTCGACGAAGTTCTAGGAAAACCCGAAACACAGCAGGCGCAAGCTGATTATCGTGCCGGCTCCGAAAAAGTCATTGGTTTTTTGGTTGGTCAGGTTATGAAAGCCTCGAGAGGAAAGGCGAACCCTTCCGCCGTTCAGGAAATCCTAAAAGAAAAGCTAAAATAATTTTGTCCATCGTGATATAATATCTTCATGAATAAATGGAGATATTTCTTGACAAAAATCGTTCCATATATTCTAATTTGCCTATTCACGATTTTTCTTTTTCGTTCTTTTTTTTCTGAAAATTACTTTATGGGTCACGATTCACTCTACCATATTTCCTCAACTGAGGCAATCATAGAATCATTAAAGTCCGGAAATTTCAATCTCGATATTCTCCCTACTGTCGCCTATGATTTCGGTTATGGTTCCGGTATGTTTTATTCTCAGATTTTTCATCTCTGCTCCGCCCTGTTTTTCTTCCTAACTGGCGACCTCATTCTTTCCGTAAAACTCGTACATATTATCGTCTATTTCTTGACCGGTTGTGTTTTTTATATTCTTCTAAAAAATCTTACTAAGAATCCACTCGTTAGTCTTCTTGGTGCATTTCTCTATCTTTCCGCTCCGTATCATCTTGCTGACCACCTTGTTCGCGATGCCGAAACAGAGGTAATGGTTTTTCTCTTTATTCCGCTTATTCTTAATTCATTTTTTCATCTCATAAACAATCGCAAATACCGATTTCTACCTCTTTTTGCTATTGGTTATTCCGGCCTCTTCCTTAGCAATTCCGCTATCGCTATATTTTTCACCATTTTTCTTGCGCTTAGTCTACTTCTAAATTACAGAATTACTTTTCAAAGAGGTTTTATTCGCCCCTTCCTAAAGGCGATCATCCTTGTTATTCTTCTGGTTTTTCCGTATTACCTAAATCTCATTCAGCATCGCTCCGCCACCGAATACGTTGTTTTCTCTGAACAGACCACCAATAATAACTATTATTATCTGTCAACTTCTACAACATCTTTAGATAAACTTCTTATTCCAGAATCATCCAATGATTACCTTTATATTCCACTTACGCTTAATCTTATCGTTGTCTTCGGTTTAATATTCTGCGTCCTAAAATTCTTGCTCCAAAGGTCTTCTATTAACCCAGTAAAAGCCTACTTTATTAAACTTTTATTCCCGCTAACTCTCTGCTCCCTCCTCTGTATTTTGCCAATTTTTCCGTGGAAATTTCTCCCCTCGTTTTTAACTCCTCTCCAATTTGCCTGGCGTCTCGAAACTATTCTCCTGCCAACCCTTATAATTCTTGCGGTTATCTTTCTTCCCGAAATAAAACCCCTCCCTATTCGCTATGTCTCCCTTGCCATTTGCTTCATTTCATGTTTTTACTATCCAACTCTCGTTCAGCACGACTATCCTATGGAATATGCTCCTTTCGCAGAACTCCCTGATTATTATGG
>JAUNQQ010000032.1:0-5166 GCA_030536095.1 Candidatus Saccharimonadota bacterium | reverse complement strand
TGATTATTATGGTCTTGGCTGGGGACGCGAATATCTCCCCGTAAAAACTACGCGCCCCGTTCCTGGTATTAATACTAATCTACCATTATTGACCATGCGCTCATCGGATCCCATTGTTATCTCTGGTTCTGCGACAATTTCTGATGTAAAAAGTCGCACACCCTATCTTTCTTTCTCTGTCTCAGAACTTACCTCTGACATTACGATTGAACTTCCTCGCCTCTATTATCTCGGATATAAAATCACCACAAAATCCGGCGAAAATATCCCCTATGTCGAGTCACCTAATGGCTTCGTTCAGATAAAAATCTCTTCTCCGGAAACAATTACTGTTGAATATACTAATACTAACTTAGTTAAGCTCAGCCGTTTTCTTGCGTTCGCCACGTCTCTCTATCTCGGATATCTTATTGTACTAAAAAATAAACCCATAAAAAATCAAGACTAGTAATATTTGGATTTTGTGATACAATAAAGAAAAAGGAAGGTAATACATGCGAAAAACTCTCACGGTATTTTTAATTAGTATATTTAGTTTTGGTTTTCTAACCGCTATGAACTTAGGCGTTCTAGCCGTTCATGCTATCCCCGAGAGACCAGGCAACCCTGGTGCCCCTGCTACTCTTGGCGCTCCGGGCGGACAGCTTGATTCTTCCAGTGTCTCCTATTCTGGTACTACAGAAATTTCTTCCGATACAAATGCTTCTGGTGAGAAATATTATTCTGACGAAGCAGGGAAGAATGCGCTTCTATTCTCTGGTGGAATTTCTACTCTAATAAATCCTACTATCGAGAAATACGGCGACTCTTCCGGTGAAAACTCTGATTTTTACGGCATAAATGCCGCTGTTCTCGCGTATAATGGTGCTACGGTGGATATTTCCGGCGGAACTATCGAGACAAAGGGTTCATACGCTAATGCTGTCTTTGCTTATGGTGACGCCGTGGTAAATATTTCTGACACGGAGATAAAAACAGCCGCGAATAATTCTGGCGGAATTATGGTGACTGGTGGAGGAACTCTGAACGCTAAGAATCTTACCGTCGAGACCCAAGGTAATTCATCTGCCGCTATCCGCAGTGACCGTGGGGGTGGAACGGAGAATATTGACGGTGGAACATATACAACTAACGGTGTTGGTAGTCCTGCAATTTATTCTACCGCAGATGTTAGCGTATCTAATGCTACTCTAAATTCTACTGTCAGTGAAGGTGCTGTTATTGAAGGGCTAAACACGATTACCCTTACAAATACCATTGTTAATAATTCAAACACAGAGTTGAATGGTAATTCCGAAACTTATAAAAACATTTTTATTTATCAGTCAATGTCGGGTGACGCCGAAGAAGGAACGGGCACTTTTAGCGCAAAAAATTCTACCCTAAACGAATCACATGGGGATAATTTCTTCGTTACTAATACCTCTGCAAAGATTACCCTCGAGAACAATAAATTTAATAATACCAGTGAGGAATTCGTTTTTCTAAAAGCAACTAGTGGAAAATGGGGAAACGCCGGCAGTAATGGCGGAAATGTCTCTCTTTCCGCAATAAATCAGAATCTCAAGGGGGATTTCGTGATAGACGACGTATCTTCGCTCGCTCTTAATCTGACGCAGGGAAGCTATCTTTTGGGCGCAATTAATTCTGCTCATACCGCTAAAAAATCAGATATTTCGCTTGATGATAGCTCTATCTGGGTCCTGACCGCCGACTCTTATGTCGATTCTCTCGATAATAGTGTTGCGGCCACTAAAAACATCTATAGTAATGGTTACACTCTCTATGTCGATGGGTCTGCTGTCGCGACTAATCCAGAAACTCCCCCCGCGATGGACGAAAGCGATGACGGTGCTGATTTATCAATTACCTCTGTTGAACAATCTGAATCTGCGGTCAATACGGAACTCTCCGAGCCGGATATTAATAAGGAGAATAAGGATGATGCTCTTTGGTGGGTTTTGGGCGGTGTTGCTGGTGGTATTATAATTGCTATAATTATCATTCTTCTGCTAATTAAGAAAAAACCAACAAAAGCTCCCGCCGAATCCTCCCCTGAAATTGAACTACCAAGGTCTCCGAGTGGCCATCAAAGCTAGTTTTTCGGCCGGGATTTCCCACTTGAAATTTAATTGGAATTTGCTATAATGAAAAAGTAAACTAATTGGAGAAAATACTTATGTCAACAATTGACCAACAATTCGTAGAATACATCGTGAAAACCCTCGTCAGTAATCCAGATGACGTCCAGGTTGAGCGGACGATCGACGAAAAAGGAGTTTTGCTCGCTTTGACCGTAAATCCAGAAGATGTCGGTCGCGTAATTGGTCGCCGCGGTGCTACTGCCCAGTCTATTAGGACTCTTCTTCGTGCCCTCGGAACAAAGAATGACGCTCGTTATAATCTAAAGATTATGAACTCAAATGGCGAATCGCATGAGCCCCGCTCTTACTATGACAATAACGAAACTTCTTTCGCTTCTCCAGAGCCGATGACGAATACTTCTTCAGTAGAAGATACCGATGAATCTTCTGAATCATCTACAAATCTCGCCGAGAAAACTCGCGCTGAGCTTGCTGATCTTGACGATTTAGACATCTAATCTTAGCTTATAAATAAAAATGCGGCGAAAAGTCCGCATTTTTTCTGGCCCTAGAATCCACATAAAAAGAGGCGAACATTTTGTCCGCCTCACTGGAATCAGTAAAATTGGAGCTGATCTTTGCCGCTCTGTTTTGCGCTATACAGCGCTTGGTCCGCCCTCTCAAACAACTCGAGGTATTGCGTCTCATCTGCTGAAAAAAACGCAACCCCGAAGCTACAGGAAACCGTATCGGCCCCCGGCAGCTTCGCCGCGAGTTCAGCCATCTGATCGTGAATCTGCGCAGCTCGCTGCTCAATCAGCTCACTATCGGTTACGCCGCTCATGTAGATGAGGAATTCGTCCCCACCAAACCGCGACGTAATATCTTGCGCACGGAAACTTTGTTTCAATATCATCCCCACCGCACTGAGAATCGTATCACCAATCAGATGCCCGTAAGTATCGTTAACCTCTTTAAAATTATCGAGGTCAAAGATTATCAAGGCGCCCTGCCTACCGGCTTTCATCTCTTCTTCAATCTGCGTCCTCCCCGCGTCTTTGGTCAGCAATTTCGTCAAACCATCCGTATCTCGCTCCGTCTCAATTTGACGAATATAGGTCATCTGCGAAATCCTCAGTCGCTGAATGTAAAAATCCATCAGCGTACTTGCTATTAGGAATATGATGCAATTAATTACATCATACCCCAGTAGTCCTGGCTCCTTATTTGCTAGCGATACGATCATAAATATAAAGCTAGCAATTACCGAAGATAATGTTACTCGCACCGGAATATCAACAATCAGAAACGGCGTCGCGAATAACATCACTAGAAAAGTTGTTGACAGATTTTCATGGTCATACACTGGCCCAGTGAGAATTGCTAGGCCATACAGCGCGCCAATCATCATGTAACAACAAATCAATGTTGAACGAGGATTTTTTCCGAGTAATTCTGGCATAGTCCGGATTATCACGAAGGCAATTGCGGATAATGCAAATGCCGCTCGAAACTTCCCTAAAAATTCAGAAAGTATCGGAAGGCAACTCGCCCCCAGAAGAGTTATTACTACGATTCCCGCGATTAAATTCGCAGCTTCCAAAACTCGCCGGTTCTGCCTGTTAACCTGGCTATGTATACTCTCGAACTGCTCCCGGTTAACTCCCAAATACAGCAGCATCTCCCCCCATCGGCACTGATCCTGATCTGTTTTTCTACGTTTCTCCCCCATCAGTACTCCAATTCTATAATTCCGAAATGTGCTTGCACTTTTTTCTTAACGACATGATGTACCAATTTTAACATACTTATGTAAAAAAATCAAGTCTAAAATAGGCGAGTTTAATAAAACAGATTCGCTTGAGGCAAAAAAGGAGGAGTTTCGCACCTTGTGCGAAACTCCGTACCTGTAAATCAACTAAGATTCCCTCTTTGCACCCGTCTTTTTCTCCTCCGTCTTTTTCGCTTCCTTCACTTCCGCCTCTGTTGCTTCAGCGATTTTCTTCTTTATCTCCTTCTTCTTTCGTCCTACAAAATCATTTACCTCCTCGCTCAAGTCATTAAAATTTTTCCTAAACACTACAAGATCAATGATATTGGCTACTGCATGAATCATCATCATAATCCCCGCCAACATAATAATCGACATGGTCCCACCCCACGGATTTGCCATCAGCAGAATTCCACAAATTGCAGAGATAATACTTGTAAAGATAATCACCGCAGAATCATTTTTACTCTTTAGTGTGCTTGCTGCCGCCAGCGAACTTATCGCCGATGCAATTAGCCAAACGCCCAATAGAATCGGAAAGATACTCATAATACTCGGGTAGAACACAAACACCATTCCAATTAGCACTAGCATTACCCCAAGGATAGTCATACCCGAAAATATATATGCTTGTCGCATACTATTTCGAATAATAATTGAAAGGCCAGCACTCAACGCTATAATTGCAAAAAACCACCGGATAATATCGAGCGATAAATCTGGCGCAACTAAAAAAATTAATCCTAAGACTAAAAACGCCACAGATGTTCCAATTGATAAATCGATAAAGCTTCTCACTTTTTTCTCTATTTTTTCCATAAAACTCCTTCTATCTTGATTATATGACACTCTTAAAAGAAAGGCAAGATGTTCCTCGCATAACACCTTGCCATTTTAGCCAAAAACAAACACGTCACTCGCGGCTCTCACCCCGCGAGCATATTCTTATCGCCTACGCTTATTCATCTGATGATAAGCAAACGCTGCTGAAACCCCAACTACTCCCAGGCCGAAAATCCAATAATCCACCGTCGAAATCTTTAAATCTCCTAGAATCTTTCCTGTATCTGGCACATCTGGAGCTACTGGTTTTTCGTACTTCGTATCTATTGTTACCGGCCCATTATCTACATCTAATTTCTTTACATTCTCTGTTGAGCCTGGTCGTGCATAAGCATGAGCAATTACCGTATATGAGCTAAAATCGTATTCCGACAAGTCATATCCCGATAAATCAATTACAATCGTATCCGTTCCCGCCGTTCCGTAATTTAATACCGTATAAACCGCTTCTGGTAAATACAATACATT
>JAUNQQ010000072.1 GCA_030536095.1 Candidatus Saccharimonadota bacterium | reverse complement strand
TATCGCTCCTTGCCTAAAACCAAAAAATATGTTAGAATGATATTATATTAGAGGGAGCTGTAAAATGTCTGAAGATAAGCAGAAAGAACAAGATATAATAAATAATTCTCCGCTCGTGCTAATCTTAAAAGCCAAGGATGAGGCAACGGCAAAGCGAAAATTACAAGCCATTAGCGTATCAAAAGCCGCCGATTATAAATACCTAAAAATCACCAATGGGATTTTTTGGGCATATCTCCCTGGGGAAAATAATGAAACGAGCGAAGATTTAGCAGAGGAAAAACTTTCCGCGCTCACCTCAAGGCAAATTGCGAAATTTGAACGCAATGGAATTTTTATCGTTGCGAGTAGGTATTCGCGCGAGAAAAGTGTTGAGATTTATCGGCGTTATACGGAGCTAGAAATAAATACTCGCGCACTTCTGATGATTGCGCTTTCGCTAATGAACCAGAAGCAGTATGTGGCATTTTTTGAGACGGTGATTCGGGATTTAAAATATAAGAATAAGCGGGATCCATCGGCGAGGAAGCATTCTATTTCTGCGACGATTAATAAGCTGACGCTGGGCGAGGTGATTATTATGCTGGGGCTGAATTATGGCGCGGTGCTAAAGCGTGAACGACTTTCTGAGATTATCGACGAATCGCTGCGCGAGGCGGGCTGTTTTGAAGATTTTCGGCGGAAATACAAAAGCGGAATGGAAGCGCGGTATATGTGGGATGAGATAGGGATGTTGCTTAAGGAAAAAATTTCAACGCGAAAGATGGAAAAATGTTTTGAGGAGATTCTTGAGGTGCGAAATAAGGTGGCACACTCGAAGATTATTGGGACGGATGACTACGAGATTTTTATGAAAAATTATAACATAGTTAGCCCGATTGTAAAGCCAGAGAATTATCACGAGCTAGATGGACAGGAGCGACGGAAGTTTACACGATCTTTTACGGAGGCGTGTCGGGCGCTATCTTGTGTAACGGTGGTATTTTCGGGAGAAGCAGCAAAAAGGCTCGGGGTAAAGAGTAAGGAGCTCGGGGCGGAACTCACCGCAGCGCTGGGGAAGGTGATGGAGAGGGTGGAGTAGCTACGGAGGTTGAGCGGAGGCGATTATATTGCAAAAAAGTGAAGTTTTAACAGAAATTACTAGCAAAAAATGTGATTCTATACGGATTTTGCCTGCAAAAAATGTGAAAAGTATACAGAAATTACTAGCAAAAAATGTGAAATTGTGATATAATCAGGGGAGAAGCATAAGTGATTAGCTAGTTTAGGCTACGCTGAACGATAACTAAGCGAAAGGAGTTTTATGTATCGGGCGAAGATTGAGGAATTAAAGACCTGGAAGAAGGCGGGGACTCGGAAGCCGCTAATCGTTCGGGGCGCGCGTCAGGTGGGAAAGACTTGGCTACTAAAAGAATTTGGTCGGACTGAATATAAAAATTATGCTTATATTAACCTAGAGCAGGATCGGCGAGGCGAGGTGATTTTTAGTGGCAACCTAAATCCGCGAGATATTATTGCGCAGCTAGAGCTAATTTCCGGTGAAAAAATTTCCCCAGATGAAACGCTAATTATTTTAGATGAAATTCAGGAGGTGCCGCGGGCGCTAACTAGCCTAAAGTATTTTTACGAACAGGCGCCAGAATATCATGTTGTAGCATCGGGAAGCCTGCTCGGACTGGCGCTACACGAAGGGACTTCTTTTCCGGTTGGGAAGGTGGAGTTTCTTGATATTTTTCCGATGACTTTTTCGGAATTTCTAATCGCATTAGGGAAGAAAAATTACGCAGAGCTACTAAAAACACCTAAAAGTCCACTTCTCTCGACGATTCATGATGAGCTATTGCTTAGACTAAAAAGTTATTTTATTATCGGCGGGATGCCGGAAGTTGTCCAAAATTATTTAGATAATCGAGATTTTCTGGCGGTGCGAAAAATTCAGAAAAACATTCTGAGCGCCTACGAAAACGATATTTCGAAGCACGCTCCGGCGACTCAAATTCCTAAGATTCTTGAGGTAATGCGAATTTTGCCAGCGCAGCTTGCAAGAGAAAATCGAAAATTTATTTTTGGAATGCTAAAAACTGGGGCGCGAGCAAAGGATTATGAGACGGCGATAATGTGGCTAGAAGATGTCGGAATTGTGCGACGAGTTGCGCGAACAAATTCCGTAAATATCCCTGTTTCGGCTTATGCGGATAAGGATGCGTTTAAACTGTTTATGCTTGATACGGGATTACTGGGCGCAGAAGCGGGACTAGAGCCAGAGACAATTGTTTCTTCGCCAGAATTTTTTCAAGAATTAAAAGGAGCAATGGCGGAGGAATTTGTTTTTCAGCAATTAGTCGCGGCGGGCGAAGTTCCGTTTTATTATAGCAAGGATGATTCTAGGGGCGAGATTGATTTTATTCTCAGTGGAGCAAGGTCGGTTTTGCCGATTGAGGTAAAGTCGGGAAAGAATACTAGCTCGGCATCACTCAGGGCTTTTCTTGAGCGATTTCCAGAGGTGCCGCGAGCGATGAAGTTCTCAACGCTAGAGAATCGGGTGGAGAAAACTGGCGAAACGGATTCGAGTGGGGATGGAATGGATAATCGGATTATAAATCTTGCGTTGTATGAGGCGGGGGCGGGCGATCTCCTGCAAGATTTTATGGGTGGTTTGGCGTAATGGATAGATACTAATTATTGCTACCGAATAGATATTACTGCGCCTGCCAGAAATCGTTAATTAGTTTTTAAGGTTCTCGAGCATAGTAATCTGACTAAAATTCTGGGCGGATCTGCAATGGATTTCTGGCAAATTTCTGGGCGATATGACTAAATCATCAAAATTAATCGCAACATTAGGTGTAGTCGCTGGACTAGGCGT
>JAUNQQ010000071.1 GCA_030536095.1 Candidatus Saccharimonadota bacterium | reverse complement strand
CCCCCAGTTCGCCCTAGGAACCGTTTTTTTCCGAAATGTCCCCACCTTCCAACACAACCTTAATCGCTTCCGTCGCCTTCAAAATCGTCTCTTCATTCGGATACATTACCGACAACTGTTGCCCCGGCGAACTGTACGTATAAGTCATCCCCGTCGTCCCATCCAGATTTGCCGTCATCATCTTCCACGGCGTCATATCATCCACATGCATCTGAATAAACGCCGAAATATCCTTCGTCTCTAAGCTCGTCTCAAATGTTCCATCCAGCGCCGCCAGAATATCATTATACTTCGAAAGAATCGTCGAACTCTGCGTTACCTTCTCCAGAATCAACTTAATTACCTGCTCCTGATTTTCCCCTCGATGCCGATCTCCCGACTCGTACGCGTGTCTCTCTCGCGCAAATGCCAACGCACACATCCCGTTTACTGGATTCTCCCCCACCTTAAAATAACAACTCCTATCCGTCCACGCGCTAAACGCCGTATCCGACTCAATCGTAATTCCCCCAATCGCATCTACCAACCTCTCTAAGAAATTAAAGTTCACCCTTGCATAATAATTTATATCAACACCCATAAAATCCTCAATCGTCGCCATCGACAACTGCACTCCTCCCAGCCCTCCCGCGTGTGTCAACTTATCTCTCAGCGCCCCCGCCGACGTCCCATGCAACTGCACAAAGTAATCTCGCGGAATTGACACAAGTAGCATCTGTCTCGTCTTCGGATTAACCGCTACCACCATATTTACGTCCGACAACGACACCGCCGGCATATCATTCGTCCTCGTATCTATTCCCGAAAGATAAACCACAAACGGATTCGTCGTAATATCACTCACCGAATCCACTTTTTCCATATCCATCTTCACCCGAATCTGTCCGATCACCTTCGTCTTCTCCTCAAAATCCTTATTCTGCTCTTTCACCATCTCATACGTCCCCTCCGCCATCATCACTGCCGGATCCTCCGTCTGCGCAATTGTACTCGTCTCTCCTGACAGAGAAATCACCATCGACTCCTCCCCTTCCTGCCCAGGTGTCGTCTCCGCCGTCAGCCGTTCCTTCATTACCGCCGCCCGCAGCTTATCAAGATCCGCCTCATACGACACGCTCGCCTTCGCCTGATCCTTCACCGCCTCTGTTAATAATTCCTGTTCAACCGTTAAATCGCGATACGCATAAATCACCCCATCTTTAACATCCGCCAGCGAACTCTTCTTTGATCCACTCCCCACAATCACATTATAAATCGCCACATTTTCACTCACCCCAAAATTATTATTAAGAAATGTCATCGTATTATTAATATATATCACCCCAAAAACCGACGCTCCCGTCGCAATCATCTCTAAGAAAGTCATAATCACCCGCATCACCTTCCCCGTTTTCTTCCGAAACGCCTTAAACATAAACAAAATCGCGAGAAGAGATAGCCCCGCAATGATCATCCCTACATACATCATCGGCAACATCTGTGTCTGAAAAATCGCATATCCCAAATACGCCATCGCCCCCGTCGCAATTATCGCAAAAACCCTCTGTATCACTTTTAGAAATTTCCCTTCTTTCTTAACTTTTGGCGCTTTTTCCTCCTCCGCCAGCGCTTCCTTCGCCATCTCACTCGGCTCTACCACATCCGAAATTTCAATCTCCTCCGGCGCCACCTCCTCACTCGCTTCATTCTCATCAATATTCCCCGACAACACCTCATCAATCCCCAAACTCTCATCCGACAGCACCTCATCTCTTCCCTCCTCCGACTTATACAACTCCTCTTCCCCAAAATCCTCCGGCGTTTCATTCTCCACATCCATAAAATCTTCTTCATTTTCCGAAAAAGCCTCCCCTAATTCATCCTCAGAAAACGCCTCATCCAACTCACCCAGCGGCACCCCATTTATATCTTCCTTTACTACTTTCACATCCATCGCCACCCCCTTCGACTTTTTCGCCATCTCCCGATATTTATCTCTCCGAATTTCCGCATTCAACTCTGCCACTCTCTCCGCACTCGTCCTCCCCGGCGCATTTTTCACTCGCTTTCGCATCGCCGTCTTCGTTTCTCCCGCCAAAAAATTCTCTTTTTCCTCAGCCCCTTCCGCTTTCACTTTTTCTACTTGCTTCTTCACCGTCTTTTTTGTCGCCTTCTTTGCCACCGATTTCGCCGGTTTCATCACCGCCATCGCCTTCGCCTTCACTACTGGCTTCACTGCTGTTTTCGACTTTGCCGCCGCCATCTTCACCGCACCCGACTTCGTCACCGGCCGTTTCCCCGTTTTTCCATCATCTATTTTTACTACTTTCTTCCCTGTTTTTTTCACTTTTCTCATACTTTCCGTCTTTTTCTCATTCCCATCAAAAACCGCCACTTTCTTCACTTCCCCGCTCACTTTTTTCTTTACATTCGCTTTTTCACTTGGCGCCATAAAACCTCCACTCTGGTTATTTTCCCATTATACTCCGATTTTTCTTCATAATCAACCTTGTTTTTCTTTTTTATCTGTGTTATAATGATTACAGTACATTCATAATCAGTTCCGATTCGGCGGCTTTGCCGTCAAATCGGAACCAACCGTTTTTCTTTTCGTTGGGACTTTTCTTTTTACAAAAAGAAAAAGTCCCACCTAAGGACTTGTAGCTCAGTTGGTTAGAGCGTCGCCCTGTCACGGCGAAGGTCGCGAGTTCGAGTCTCGTCAAGTCCGCCATTTTTTATATAAAATCACTGGCTCTGCCAGCTATTTTAATAACCAATAAAAACCGGGCGACCATAAATGGTCGCCCTAAAAAGTACTAAAGAAAAATTGACAGACAAACAAGAAAGACTACTCGTCATCCTCCATCAAGGAGAAGATCAGGTCATCGAGCGTCTCGT
>JAUNQQ010000031.1:9102-10381 GCA_030536095.1 Candidatus Saccharimonadota bacterium | reverse complement strand
AAAAATGGTGCGAGCGAAGAGACTCTAACTCTCGACCTCTTCCTTGGCAAGGAAGCGCTCTAAACAACTGAGCTACGCTCGCACATATTGCTCGCTTCACTCAGTTGTTTATCTCTGTCTTGATTAACTCGGTCACAACGACCTCGAACAGGAACTGAGCTACGCTCGCAAACTAATACAATTATATCAAAGATTGAAATAATTGCAAGGGTTTGTTATAATTACAGAATGAAACAGAGTGAGGAAAAGACCAGCGAAAGAGAACTCGTAGATACGGAGATGAATCCGGTTTTTCAGAGATTAAATCCAGCCCAGATGGAGGCAGTAAAAACCCTGAGTGGGCCGATTCTGATATTGGCGGGTGCCGGTTCTGGTAAAACCCGAACACTGACCCATCGAATCGCAAATTTAATGACACATGGCATCTCGGGAAGCAACATCCTTGCTGTAACTTTTACAAATAAGGCCGCACGCGAAATGCGCAGTCGCCTCTGGGATTTAGTTAATCGCGTAAATAAAAGTCCAGGCATTAGCAGCGAGCCGCCGCGCTCGTTCATGCCGTTTATGGGTACTTTTCATGGAATTTGTGTTCGGATTTTACACCAAGAATATCTTGCGGCAAATCTCAGCCCAAACTTTGTAATTTATGATACGGATGATCAGCTAGCGCTAATTCGGCGAATTATAAAAGAGCTGGAGATGGATTCAAAGCAGCTAAAACCAAAGTCAATCCAGGCGGTCGTCTCTAAAAACAAAAACGATGGAGTGATGCCAGATGAGTTTCAGGCGACGGCGGATTATCCGCTCCAGAAAAAAATCGCCAAAATCTATTCTAAATATGAGAAAGAAAAAGAAGCAGCCGAGGCACTGGATTTTGATGACTTATTGCTTCGAACGGTAAGGCTTTTTCGTAAAAACCCAGAGGTGCGCAACGCTTGGCAAAATCGTTTTCGCCACATCCTAATCGATGAGTATCAGGACACAAACCGCGTACAATATCATCTGATAAAGCAACTAGTCTCAGAGGAAAAAAATATCTGCGCAGTCGGAGATGACTGGCAGTCGATTTACTCTTGGCGCGGGGCGGATTTTACAAACATTCTAAATTTTGAAAAAGACTTTCCGGGTGCAAAAGTGATTAAACTTGAACAGAATTACCGTAGTACTGGGAACATTCTAAAGGCCTCCCAAAAAATCATTACCGAAAATAAGGAACGTTCGGATAAGGAACTTTATACCGAGGCGGGCGATGGTGAGCCGGTCGAGATTGAGTCGCTTG
>JAUNQQ010000031.1:0-9002 GCA_030536095.1 Candidatus Saccharimonadota bacterium | reverse complement strand
TTCTCGGATTTTGCAATTTTATACCGGACAAACGCGCAGTCTTTTGCCTTTGAAAAAGCGCTAATCGGAGCAACAATTCCCTATAAAATCGTCGGCGGCGTGCGTTTTTATGATCGGCGCGAGGTGAAGGACGTGATGGCGATTTTGAAATTGGTTATCAATCCAGCCGATACGGTTTCACTGGAGCGAGTTTGCCGAAATGTGCTATCTGGAATTGGTGATGTTTCGATAAATAAAATTCTCGCCGGTCTGCCACTCAGTGGAAAAGCGAAAACATCTTATGCACGACTAAAAAGTTTTCTGGACGATACGCGCAAGGGAATAGCAAAGCAAACTAGCGAAGGTTCAGAAGAAGCTTCGCTAACGCAGGATGAAATTCCACCGGCGCAGCTCATAAAAAAGGCAGTGAATTATTTTGATTTTCATGCGCTTTTAGATGATGGAACGCCAAGTGGAATTGAGCGAATCGAGAATCTTTCGGTACTATCTAATAACGCTCTCCCCTATGAAACTCTGGCGCAATTTCTCGAAGATTCAACGCTGATGTCTTCGGCCGACGAAGAATCGGCGCAAGATTCTATCACACTAATGACAATTCATGCGGCAAAGGGTCTCGAATTTCCGGTAGTTTTTCTAGTCGGGATGGAAGACGGGCTTTTCCCCAGTTCGCGCTCAATGGAAGAAAGTGATATCGAAGAAGAACGACGCCTGGCCTATGTCGGAATGACTCGCGCAAAAGAAAAATTATTCCTAACTTATGCTAAGGAACGTTTTTCCTTTGGCTCAAAATCCTATACCTCACCTTCGCGCTTTTTACTAGAATTAGGCTATAATCCTTATGGTTCAGCCGATTACGACGCAGAATACAAACCAGATACTGATGATTTTGCGCTAAAAACTGGCGGTTTTGCGAGCCATTCATCCCATTCTCGCGCTACTAAGAAATCCAGCTTTACCTCAGCAGACAATCTTTTTGGCGAAGAGGAATATGATGAATCGGACTGGGACTCACTGAGCGATCCATTTCCAGATGACTTACCAGTATTCGAATAATAAAATAACGCTTATTCCTCTTTCGCTTCTCGAAACTTCTCCTGCATCGTCGGATTTCCCATCGTCAATTTTCGAATTGTCAGCTTTTCTGCCTTATCATTAGCCAGCCGAAGATTATTTTCCGAACTAAGCAGATTCTCCTTAATCTTTTTCAGGTGGTCAATCGATTTATCAATCTCCTCAATCGCACTCTTAAATTTCCGTGACGCTAAATCGTAATTTCGTGAAAAACCATCCCGAAACGCCACTAATTTTTCTTCAAAATGCGTAATATCAATATTCTGATTCTGTATTTCAACCAGCTCATGCTTATATTTCAGCGCATTCAGCGCCGCGCCACGCAAAAGCGAAATTATCGGAATAAAGAACTGTGGTCGCACAACAAACATTTTTTCGTAACGATAAGAAACATCCACAATCCCCTGATTATATAGTTCCGAATCTGGCTCCAACATTGAAACTAACACTGCATATTCGCACTTTTTCTCGCACCGATCTTTATCTAATTTTTTAAGAAAATCCTCGTTTTTATGCTTCTGCTTTTTATCGGTCTCATCCGCCTCGTTTTTCATCTCAAACATTATCGACAGAATCTCAACTCCATCCTCATCCACCTCTCGATAAACAAAATCACCCTTCGTTCCACTTTTTGCATCATTATCTTTCTCGAAATACGCTCGCGGAAACGCCATCGCCCGAATTTTATTAAACTCATCGGCGCAATGTCGCTCCAAATCCTCCCCAATCATCTTTGTGCTCTGTCGCGCTTTTAAATCCTTTAGTCGCGCAATTTCCTCATCCTTAAACTGTAAATTCGCCTCATATTTTGCTATGATTTCCTGTTTTTCAGAGTTGGTTTTTGCCTCGCGAATTTCCAGTTCCATCTTTAACTCGTCGCGCTCCTTCTCAATCTTCCTCACATCTTCCACGCTTTTCTTTTCTAGTTCTGCCAATTTCTCATTCTGCGCCATCTCTATTTTCCCCGTCGCTTCCGAAATCGCCAAATTACGTGTCTTCTGCTCATTTTCAATTTGCGCCTTTAGGCGAATTATTTCCTGATTCTGTCGATCAATCTCGGATCGCGCCACCTTTTCTTGTTCCGCCATCTTTTCTCGCGCAGCTCTCTCTGTCTCTATTAATTTTTCCTGCGCCGCCACCGCATTTTTGGTTATTTCGTTCTGAAAATCCTGTTTTAGCTTTTCTTGTGCTAGTGCGGCATCCTTTTGGAAATTTTCCTGTACCACATGTATCCGCTCCGCAAGGTCTTCCGAAAATTTCTCATCACGCACCTGCCGAATCAATTCAGCATAAGCATTATCATCTACCTGGAACACCGTCCCACATTTTGGACATTTTAAATCTGACATACCATAATTATATCACATATTCAGGGAGTCCTCTCCTAAAAATCTTAATAATTATAACGGCGAAATTATCAAAAATATGTTATAATATAAAAGTGAATAGAGTTCCCCTAGCGGAGCGAATGCGTCCGCAAAAATTAGAAGATGTAATTGGGCAAGATGAGATTATCGGCGAGAAAAAAATCCTGACCGAGATTGTGCGAGCGGGTGAACCGGTAAATTTAATATTTTGGGGTCCACCAGGAACAGGGAAGACAACTATCGCGCGAATTTTAGCAAAAGAATTTCAGGCGGATTTTATTGAGCTTTCGGCGGTCACCTCTGGAAAAAAGGATATCGAAGAAGTAATACAACGCGCAAAAACGAATTGGAATCTAAAAATCCGAACGATGTTGTTTGTGGATGAAATCCATCGTTTTAATAAGGCGCAACAAGATGCGTTTTTGCCGCATGTTGAATCTGGGCTAATTGTATTGATTGGGGCGACGACGGAAAATCCGAGTTTTGAAGTGATTTCACCACTGCTTTCGCGTTCGCGCGTAGTAGTATTGAATCACCTTAATAAGACGGCAATTACAAAAGTTATTGAACGTGCAGCTAAGGCAGAAAAAATTAAGATAAAAAAAGATGCTATTGATTATCTCGCCGAACTTTCCCAGGGCGATGCACGTTCGGCATTGGGAGATCTTGAACTGGCAGTCTCTCTAAAAAGTCCAGTCACGGTAGAAGTAGTAAAAGAGGCGGCCGGGCGAAAAGTGCCAGGTTACGATAAAAAGGGCGACGCGCATTACGACAATATTTCCGCCTTTATAAAATCAATGCGCGGGTCGGACGTAGATGCGACACTTTATTATCTGGCAAGAATGCTAGAAGCAGGTGAAGACCCAAAATTCATCGCTCGGCGAATGGTAATTTTTGCCAGCGAAGATATTGGGTTGGCGCAGTCGGGTGATTTGCTAATTGCGGAAAATTGTTTTCAGGCAATTGAGCGAGTTGGCTTGCCGGAAGGAGAAATTATTCTGTCTCACACCGCCTGCGTTTTAGCACAAGCACCAAAGTCGCGCGCCAGCTATAACGCTTGGCTTCGTGCGAAACAATCTGCGCACCGGTCAATGAACCTTCCTATTCCTCTAAAAATCCGGAATGCCCCGACAAAGTTAATGAAGGATTTAGGATATGGAAAAGACTATAAGTGGGAAACCGGATTTCATGCTGAAGGAAGTTATCTGCCAGACGAAATCGCCGGCGAGAAGTTCTTCACCGGCGAGTAATTGGCAATAGGGAATTATTGACTAATTATTTCCAGCGCTTAATTGCGTCTTTAATTACTTCCTTAGCAGCGTCAGTATCGCCAAATTCCATCACTTTTGTTGCGCCCGGCTTTTTCAAATCTTTATAGTGATTAAAATGAAACTCAATCTGTTTTAGAGTCTGTTCGGGAATATCCGCTAGAGTCTGATACTTATCTCCGTTATTTCGATCATCGCTCGGGACGCAAATAATCTTATCGTCCACTTCGCCACTGTCAATAAACTTCATTACGCCGAGAACTCGCGCCTTAAGATAAATTCCAGTCGTGAGTGGCTGCTCAGTCAGAATCAACGCATCTAGCTCGTCGCCATCCTCATCTAATGTCTGCGGGATAAACCCATAATTGCACGGCTTTGCCATCGCCATCGGCTCGACTCGATCCAACATAAAACATTTTTTCTCCCGATCCCACTCAATTTTATGATTACTACCCGTCGGAATCTCAACGACAACATTTATTTCGCCGTTTTTATAATCCCCCGCATCTAAAATTTTATTAAAATCAGCCATAAAAACTCCTTTTTCTCATTCTAGCATACTTCGAAAAAAAATTCCAGAGGAATATCTGGCTTGTGGTATAATTTAAATATGGCAAAAAAGATGACGAAGGATGAGGCGGAAAAACGGATTCTGCAACTGAGGAAACTGATTGATGATTACCGTTATCATTATCATGTTTTAGACGAATCAATCATGAGCGAGGCGGCGGCGGATTCTCTAAAACACGAACTGACGAAGTTAGAAGAGAAATTTCCGGAACTAATTACGCCCGATTCGCCGACACAACGAGTGGCGGGACGAGCGCTCGACAAGTTTAATAAAATTCAGCATAAAGAGCGAATGATTTCCTTGTCGGATGTTTTTTCAGAGGAGGAAATTCGGGAATGGTTACGGCGAAATCGGGAATTGGCAGGGGAGAAGTTTACGTTTTTTACCGATATAAAGATGGATGGACTGGCGATGAGTTTACATTATCGGAATGGAGTTTTAGAACAGGCGGTAACGCGGGGAGATGGGCTAGTCGGGGAAGATGTAACGATGAATGTGCGGACAATTGAGAATGTCCCGCTAAAATTGCGCGGAGATAATATTCCCGAAATCGTCGAGGCGAGGGGCGAAGTGGTGATTTTTAAGAAGGACTTTGAGCGAATGAACGCGAAGCAGGAGAAACAGGGTGAAAAATCTTATGCCAATCCACGAAATTTAGCAGCCGGATCAATTCGACAGTTAGATCCAAGAGTAGCGGCGAGCCGACCCCTGAAGTTTATGGCCTATGATTTAGTTGAGCCGAATTTAGCGACGAATCATGAAGCTTATGCTAAGTTGCGAAAATTTGGATTCCAGACGAGTGGCCAAGATAAAGTTTTTCAAAAAATCGAGGAGGTTTTTCAGGAAATTAAGCGTTTAGCAGAAGTGCGGAATGACTTTAAATTTGGAACAGATGGGATGGTCATAAAAATCGACGAGCGTCCGATTTATCAGAGATTAGGAATTGTCGGTAAAACCCCGCGGGGCGCAGTAGCATTTAAATATCCAGCGGAGGAATCGACAACCGTAGTGCGAGATATTGTCATCGGAATTGGGAGAACTGGTGCGGCAACGCCAGTGGCGATTTTTGAGCCAGTAGTAGTAGCCGGGTCAACCGTGCAACACGCGACCCTACATAACGCCGACGAAATAAAGCGGTTGGATTTGCGAATCGGCGATACAGTGATAATTTATAAGGCAGGCGATATTATACCACAGGTAAAAGAAGTTCTAAAAACATTGCGGCCTGAGGGGACGGAAGCATATAGTTACGAGCAAGCACTAAAGGAACAATATCCGGAATTAGAATTTGAGCGCCCCGAGGGAGAAGTTGTTTATCGCGTAAAAGGTGAAACTGCAGATTTAATCCTAAAACGCCAGATTGAATATTACGCCTCAAAGCCAGCATTAAATATCGAAGGATTAGGCATAAAAAATGTTGAAGCCTTGGTGGACGCAGGCTTAGTTTCCAGTATTGCAGATTTGTATCGCCTGAATTGGCAGGTAATCGCAAAGCTAGAAAGATTCGGGGAAGTCTCGGCGAAAAAGTTAATTGAAGCAATTTCCGAATCAAAACATCCGTCGCTCTCAAAATTCATTACCGCGCTAGGAATTAGACATATTGGCACGCAAACTGCGCGGGCTTTGGCAGATAAATTCCAGTCAATTTCCCAATTACGTAACGCAACAGAGGATGAATTACTCGAAATTCCAGACGTCGGAGAAATAGTCGCGGAGTCAATCTTAGCTTATTTTGCCGATGAAGATGATCTTAGGTTGCTAGACGAATTAGCGGAATTGGGCGTTTCGCCAGAATACGAAGATTTATCCAATGCGCCGCTTAAGGATCAGAGCTATATTATTTCAGGCACGATTTCAGGATATGGCAGAACAGAGGCGGAAGACGCGTTAAGAGAACTTGGTGCGACCGTAACTTCATCCGTCACAAAAGACACGACCGCGCTGATTATCGGGGAAAAGCCAGGAAAATCAAAGCTCGCCCGGGCAGAAAAGCTAGGAATTAAGATTATTGGTGAAGCAGAATTTCTCGAACTGGTCGGTAAAAAATAAAAACCGATGTATCTATAATCCTAAATTAAGGAGTTCGATTTTTTACGCTTTTTACTGTCGACCAATGTAGGACATCAGTAAAACGATCAGTTGGCGTAACAAGACGGGAATCTTCAGAAAAAGATTTTACATTTTGGTTTACAAAGTACGCCATATTGACCTGATAAATCGCGATAGCCGGAGCATCATCCACCCAATATTTTAGGAAAGACTCATATTTTGTGGCCCGAACTCCCTGATCGACCGTAGAGCGAGCAGCAAGCAAAAGATCTGAAGCAAGCGTATTTTTGTAATTGCTAAGGTTTAATCCAGACCCAGAAGCCTGAGATGAATGATAATAAGCAAACAAATCAGGATCACTTCCAAGTTCAATCTCAAAAAGCAAAATGTCATAATCTCGAGGACGAAGCGTAGTAATCAGAAAATCCTGTGTTGGCTCGACTACGGAAAGATTAACAGTAAACCCGAGCTGCTCAAGCTGATACTTTAGATTTTCCCCAAGCGCAGGCAGATAACCCGTATTCACCGTAACAAGTTTTACGGTTTCAGGAATTTCAGATTTTTCAGTCCAACTTGAAATTGTACTCCTAGCCGCATCAGGATCATATTCTGGAAGAGCAGGATAATTATTTATGGATATCTGAGACTCAAGTAGCGGATAATCAAGCCCGATTTCATCGCCAAGCGGGGCACGCAGTGAGCGCATATCTAGACCTTGCTGAATAGCCTTGCGAAGACTTTTATTCGAGAAAATATGCGAATCATTGTTCAAAAAGGCAAAAACTCCCGAAGAAATTGACGTTAGCTTTTTATTAATCTGAGGATTTGTAACCTCGCCGTCATCAGTCGGGAGAAGCGAGGCTGTCCCCATTATTTCTCCGGAATTCAAAGCCGAGAGTAGCCTACCTTTATCAGAATAAGCATGAACAATAAATCCATCAAGCAGGGGCAAATCTTTATAATAATTAGTATTTTCCGTCAAGTAAACAGTCTTTTCATCAGCATTCTCACCCGACTGAGTTGCATTATACTTAAAAGGCCCAGAAGTAACTGGCGAAGAACTAAAATTATTTTCTAGCAAAAGGTCAGCAGGAACATCACGCAAAATATGCTCCGGAAGAATCGGAATGTTTAGCGCAGATGCAAAACTAGCATAACTCGCTGGTAAATTAAAAATGAGCGCCCCAGAATCATCCTCACTAACCTCAACTCCAGAGAGATTAGAAGCATAAATATTATTAGAATCAGGACTTTTTATGGTTTTTATCGTATATAAAACATCAGCATTCGTAATTGGCTCTCCATCAGACCATTTTAGATTATCGCGCAACCACACTGTCCAAGAATCGCCTGTCTCATTCGACTGAATGCTCTTAGCGAGGTCAAGTCCAACATGACCCGAATAATCCACTGTTGTCAGAGTAGAAAACATTAATCGACTAAGCGTCTGTTCAGATGCGGTATTAGCAAAAAGCGGATTTAGGGAATTTATTGCACCAATAGAACCCTCAATATAAGTTCCACCCTCATCCCAAGAAGAAGTAGCATAGCTTTCCGTATAACGAAAAGACTGTGTAATACTAAGCATAATTATAGCTATTACGATCATTGCCCATTCGACCACTAGTAACCTTACCTGACGAATATGCGGAAGTCGGTCAATAAATTTTCGCCTAATACGATTCTTAGAAGTCTCCGCCTGCTCCTGGGAGAGGCGTTTAAGTCTTTTCTTGAGAGAGTTGGTTTTTTTGGGAGAGGTTTTTTTCATAATCTATATTAGTAGTTGTCCTAAAATTGATAAAATAAAAATCAGCACGGTAATAATCGTAACATTAAAAATCGACTTCTCAAGCCCGCGACGCGTCGTATATAGTTCGCCACTCGCGCCAAAACCAGCACCAAGAGAAGCTCCACGCTGTTGTAATAGGATAAGAATAATACTTAGTCCAGCCGAAATCAATGTTACCGTATTTAATACACTTCCAATTTCCATAACACCAATATACACCAAAACCCCTAAAAAAACAAGTCTTGATTTACATCTTATAATGTGGCGCAATATAGAAGTTAATCAGTCCATTAACAGTCGAAAGAACCGCAGTGCTATAGATAAGTCCCGGAAGTTCAACTTTTACCCCTGGAGTCAGCCAGAAGGCAAGCGCAACCATTCCTGCATTTATCAGAATGGTCGAAAGTCCCATTGAAAAAACCACTAGCGGAAGCGTCAAGGTCATAGCAAGAGGACGAACAATCGCATTAGCAAACGAAAAAACCAAGCCAGCAAGGATATAAATCCAAAAAGTCGGCTCAACCGTAAACTTGCCAAACAGGGAAATACATATCCACATCCCAATCGAACTAAGAATCCAACGAGCAACAAAACCAAGAATCTGGCGTTTAATCATAAGTATATTATATCATAGAACACGAAAAGATGAGGAAGTTTAATATGGAAAACCAAGGTAACCTTATTGACAATTATCAAAGAATATGAGAAAATATGAATAGCCATATTGGAGCACGTTGAGAATTGGAGAGAATCATGAACGAGACGATTTCTGAGCAGCTCAAGACACTTACGGTATTTTGTCAAAATTACCCGCATCTAATTGAGCATTTAGACGAGTTCCCGAAGCTCTATGATTTTTCAATAAAATATTCGACCCTGATTAAGCA
>JAUNQQ010000070.1 GCA_030536095.1 Candidatus Saccharimonadota bacterium | reverse complement strand
CAAAATTAATCGCAACATTAGGTGTAGTCGCTGGACTAGGCGTGGCTGCTTTGCCATTGGGGAGCGTATTTGCTACGCAGCAAGGTCAGACGGTTGCTGGTAATGTTCAACTTGATGTTGAAGTCCAGCCTGCGATTGCAATGACAATTACAGGGAATAATGACGACGATAGTAATTACAAGACTGGCGTAACCGCAACTGCCGTGAGCGTGGCTGAAGGTGATAGTCTTACTGGACTTTATACTCGTTCTGGTGAAGCGGGTAATTACTCTTATACTGCTGCTTCTGGCACAGCTTTAGAGGCTGGAACTTACTATAAGCTGGGTGTTGACGTAAAGGCTCCGAGCGACGCAACTACAATTGACGGTCATTCGACGGCTATTGCTTATGATTCGCTTAATCTTCAGTCATCATCTTCTTATCTTTCCATTTTACCAAATCAGGCAAAAGAGGGCTCTGTAGAAAATGGTTTTCGCTCAACGATTACCGTCTATACAAATAATACTTCTGGCTATAACCTTAACGTGAGAGATGCTGATACGACGACTGATTTAACCCAGGTTGTTACATCTGGTACTGCCGACATTATCCCGACTGGCTCTGGTGCTATTGCTGCTGGTACGGCGAAGTGGAACTTCGATACGACGGTTGCGGCGGGCGGAACAACTGAAGCTTTGACTGCGGCTGCAATGCCAGCAAGTAATGCTACTGCGACTCCGATTGATACCTTTGGTTCACAGACGAATAATGGTCGCGTTACGGTTGTTGATTACAATGTTTCGACTAAGAGCGATCAGGCGGCTGGCGTGTATACCAATACTATTACCTATACTGCAACAACAAACTAATCCAGTGTAAATAAAATCCCCTTCGGGGGATTTTTTGTTAAAAAACTAATTTAAAAAGGAAAGAAAAAATGGAATTACCTGAGTTTAGAGATTTTATAGATAATGTGATGGATAAGTTTTACAAAACGGAAGCGGATTTACTAGATTATCGGACGAACAACGAAACAAATAGGATGATACACGAGCTAAATATTTCTTTTCATATTGGCTATATTATTCTATGTAAGTTAAAACATTGTGACGAGCTAAAAGACTATAAGGTTGACGCTGAATATAATAAACATGGAGACGATATAAAAATGTCTGACGGAAAAATGGTGCGCCCAGACATTATAATTCATAAGAGAGGAACAGATGACAATAATTTTGCTTGGATTGAAATAAAAAAGCCAGGAGATAATGCTGCTATAGAAGAAGATCGAGAGCGATTACGATGTGTCACTCAACCGGGTAGCGGCTTCAACTACAATTTCGGTGCACTGATAATTGTCGGAAAAACGCCAAACGACCGCAAAATCGAATTTTACCAGGATGGTGAACTTAAATGCTCCTTATGTCTCGTTAGTTCCCAGTAAACTCCACTTAACCCCCTACTTCTCCGCCAAAAACCGCTTCAGCAAAAAAGCGAGAAAATACGGAAAAGTATAAAACTTCCCATTCCAGCCAATGTTTTTATTGCAGAATTTTATTCCGTACTGTATATCTGGATATTTATCACTCTCAATTAGGTTATTTAGGGATGCTGTCGCACCGTCGTTCGCCTTGACTTCTACCGGAATTAGAGAACTCTTATCTCGAACAAAGAAATCCATCTCGATTGTCCCCTTTTCGTTGCGATAAAAATACAGATTATACCCAGCTTTTATCAGTATATCACTTACGATATTCTCATAAATCGCACCTTTATAGGTGTTTAGATTCTGATTTTTTCGCAAATCATCCTGAACTTCATCATCAAGCGAGCCAATCAACAATCCGGTATCCGAGAAATAAATTCGGAAATTATTCGGATCATAATTACCCTTTAGTGGTAAAGCGACCCGATCTAAGCAGTAGCAGATATTAATAATGCCAGAGCGCTCGAGCCAATCAACTACGCCTACATATTCGCGATTTCTCGCGCCGTCTTCTACCTTTGAAATTTGAAACTTTTTATTCTCGTTTCCAAGAAAAACCGCGATTTTCCGATAAACATTTAGAATTTTTGTCTGGTCTAGACCATTAGCATATTTCGTAATATCTTCTTCATAATCGAGTAGAATCTGTCTTTGGAGATTAAGTGAACCGACAAAACTTGCACTTAGGATAAACTGTTTCACAATTGCGGGCATCCCACCAAGTACCATATATTCACGAAAATGCCTCAAAAGAACATTATATTCGGTCTCGGACAAAGGTAGAATTTTTTGCATCTTTTTATAAAAGCCATCAATCTGTTCATCCTTATAGTCCAGCGCCCAGAGAAATTCCTCAAAATCCATTGAATGCATCTCGACATCCTCTTTATTCCCAACAGCGTTTGACTCGATTTTTTGGTAGTTAATCCCCATCATCGAACCGGAACATATCACGTCAAAACGTCCATCTTCACGAAAGGATTTCAGCGCGGTCGCAAGCTCAATATAATCCTGAATTTCATCAAAAAAGAAAATCGTTTCTCCTGGCTCGATAATTAGCGAGGGGTTAATTAGGGTAATGTTTTTAATAATCGCCTCTACGGAATAACCATCTTTACAAACAGTCCGATACTCGGGCTGTGTCGCAAAATTTATCTCGACTTTATATTTATAATTTTTATCCGAAAAGCGACGAATTGTCTCACTCTTTCCAATCTGTCTCGCACCACGAACTACTAACGGCATATGCCCCGGCCGCATCTTCCACGCAGAGAGAAAATCATCCATTTTTCGTCGTAAATAAAGCTCCGAATTCTCCATAATTGGATTCTATCACAAAATTCCAGCAATTTCAAGCCCAAAAATCACAAAATTCCAGGGCTTTTAGGTGTAAAAATCACAAAATTCCAGATTTAAGGCGT
>JAUNQQ010000069.1 GCA_030536095.1 Candidatus Saccharimonadota bacterium | reverse complement strand
GATGATGTCCCGAGTGGCGGGGAAGAAGATTCAGTCGAGATAAAAGCTTGGGGCGAAAAGAAAAAGTCCGGTGTTGACCATCTTGATTATGCTAAATCTCGTGACTGGGTTGATTTTGAGCGCGGCGCAAAAGTCGCCGGCGCAAAGTTCTACTACCTAAAAAATGAGATGGTTCTGCTCGAAAACGCCCTGATTCAATACGGCATTTCTAAGGTCGTTGAAAAAGGCTTTACCCTGATGGACGTTCCTGATATGGTCTCCGGAAAAGTTCTCGAGGGTGTCGGTTTTGCTCCGCGCAGTTCCGACCAGAGTGATGAATATTTTATTGAAGGTGAAGACCTTGTAATGATTGCGACCGCCGAAATTTCTCTGACCGGTTTTCATATGGACGAAATTATTGACGAAGATAAGCTCCCTCTACTCTATTCTGGTTTTTCCGCCTGCTTTAGAAAAGAGGCTGGCTCAGCAGGGAAACACACGCGTGGTCTTTTCCGGGTACACCAGTTTAATAAGCTCGAAATGTATATTTTCTGTCTCCCCGAAGAATCCATTAAGATGCACGAAAAAATTCTCGGTATTGAAGAAGAAATTTGGCAGGGACTAAACATCCCTTATCGCGTCGTCAATATCGCCGCTGGTGATCTCGGTGCTCCCGCCGCAAAGAAATATGACATCGAGTATTTTTCACCCGTTGACCAAACTTATCGCGAACTAACTAGCTGTTCAAACTGTACCGATTTCCAGGCGCGCTCCCTAAACATCCGCGTTCGCCGCAAGGACGGAAAAATCGAGGTTCTCCATACTTTGAACGGCACCGCCGTCTCGCTGGCGCGTACCCTTGTCGCCGTTATTGAGAATTATGCTCAGGAAAACGGAAAGCTAAAGGTCCCCGAAGTACTGAAGCCTTATCTCGGCGGAAAAGACGAGCTATAAAATCTTTCTATCTATTTAAGAACTCCGTCTCTTACCGGCGGGTTTCCTTTTGTCCTCTACAATCTTTAAACTACATTTTAGAAAATTTAATCCCCCTATCGGGGGATTTTTAAGTAAGTTACCGGGAAACACAGCGAACAGTAAAGCCGTAGCCGCGAACAGCCGAAGCCTGAGGGCTGAAATCCGCCGGATTGGTACCCAAGTAGCGGGCGTTGATAGCGGTGCTAGCAGTAGAAGACCAAACATAACCACCGTCGACAGTGCGACCGACCAACGTACCATTGCTACGGTAGTAGAGGCCGCTAACAACCATTGATATGGGTTCACTTCTCAGTAAATTCTGCATTTGCGTTAATTCTGATGGCTTCGCTGCAGTGCTACCCGTCCGCGGATTTCCGCTCGCTGCCGAACCGTAGTAGGCCTTTAATAATCCAACAATTGAATAGTTTCTCCCTGAACCATTCGTTAACGATTCTTCGTTCGTCGGTAACTGCCAGTTTGCTGGGCAAATCGAGTCTTCCACATCTACACCCGTAATATTAAGACCGCTCTTCAGTGTCGCCGCCGTCCAGTTATACAGATTTCCACCCCGCTCTTGCGGCTTTCCATCTGAGCTCGTCGTAAATTCTTTTTGTCCATATGAGTTTACTGCTCCCGTCTCAATTCCATACAGCTCATTACCACTATTATAAGCCGCCAGCGAAAAGCTCCTCATTCCATCCGTCCCAGCATCATTCCAAGCATAATCCGAATGAGTCCCGCTCGTCCCTCCCGCTACATACTGTGTCGCAAAAACCTTATTACTCTCCTGACTTATATCTATACTGCTTACCGAATGTAAATCCGTATCATTCGCAGTTAATGTCGTCGCCCCAACCGTTCCGTCCGCTTTCTGAATCTTTTTCGCCATAGTACTGATATTTGGACTTAAAGCATTGTTCTGGTCTGCAAATGTCAGCTCCAGATTCTGCGCCATCCAACAATTCCCATCCGCATATTTCCTTACCAGATAGACTCTTCCGTCTCGACTATCCATTAATGTTACCTGTGGAAGCGGAAACACATTTGTCGGCTCTCCATCTAGTCCATACCAAGAATTTGTTGTTCGGTTAGATACATAACTCCCCACAATGTGCCCATTTTTCGTCGCCTCCGGCGTTGGTGCCTCTGAACACGCCTTCGTCGAGAATTGCTGCATCGTATATTCTCCCGGATGATCTACCATTACATCCCACGGCACGTAATACGAGAAGCCCGCTCGCTTATTATATGTTCCGTAATCTCCCAGCGAAATCGCTACATCATAACTACCCCATTTCGCTGCTGTTGGAACAGTACACTGAACCTGAATTGGCCCTGTTCCTGCGCTCTCATCAGGTATACTTAAAGACGGATTCGTACAGTCCCAACCCCCAATCTTTACGCTAACCGTATTCTCCATATCGCGTTGCACCTTGTCTATCATAGCCACACTACCATACAGAGATGTCGTAAACATCACCGTGCTACTATCATCTTTAGTAACATCCTCAGGATCATGATATGAACAATCCAATGTTTTACAGTTATCTGGCGCAACCGAAGTTATCTTCCCGCCCGCCGTATCGTTCGCCTCTGCTAATGCCGTATAAACCACTGTCGCCTGATACGTTCCGCTCACCTTAGATGTGTCCGCCAATATTCCATAATAAATATAATAATCCTTACCATCTACCTGCCTCTGATTTCCCGTTACAATCGGCTCCGAATCAGCCACTGCTGGTACCGCCATAAACTTATTGCTCGGATCTACCTCAGTCCCACTTTCCGCATCCCCAATCCCTTCTATTCCTTGACTCTTCTTTCCGCCGGTCGTAATATAAGCGTTAGCTTCACTAAATCCTGTTACGCCCGGCAATGCATAGCCCCACGTGTTCACACTTAATTCAGCTGGCACCGATGCGGCAGAGGTTGCACTAAAGGAACATTTTTCTTCCGTACTACCAC
>JAUNQQ010000068.1 GCA_030536095.1 Candidatus Saccharimonadota bacterium | reverse complement strand
CAGATTTGAATATTGTAAAAATAGCAACAGCCACTATGTTTTTTCGGGGCCAGCCCGAAGGGCGACTGAGGAGAAAAAACTAGACTGGATGTTGCTATTTTTACAATAATTCAAGTCCTCGCCCAACAAACAAAAACCATTCCAATAAAAATCAAACCGTCTCCATCCCCAAAATTTTCCCCTCCACACTACAACTCCCCCTCCACCAATTCTCCTCCACTCTTACCCAAACCCTGACTTTCTCCCCCACTCGCACTTTTCCCCACTCCTCCTCCGCATTAAACCCCACCAATCTCATCCTCGCCCCCTCATCATCTTTCACCAACATACTCAAATGCCTCCCTGTCGCCCCCATCCACTTCACCTCCTCTATAACCACCCCATTCAACAAAAAAATCGGCTCCTCATTCCCCACTCCAAACGGCTCCAGCTTCTTCAATTCTTCCAAAAACTCCACCGATAAGCTCTTCAGACTTCCCACCGACAAATCCTCATGCACTCGAAAATATTTCTCCTGCCCCGACAAATTTAAGCTCCGATAATATTCATTTATTTTCTCCCGAAATACCGCCAGTCGTCCCAACCGAACTTTTACTCCTGCTGCCGCCGCATGTCCACCTCCACTCACCAATTCTTCTCGACAATACTCCAGCGCTTTTGCCAAATTAAAATCTCCGAAACTCCGCCCGCTCCCCTTATATCCATCCTCGACTTCCGTCAGCACAAAACTTGGCTTTCGATATTTCTCCGTCAGCCTCCCCGCGATAATTCCCAGCACTCCTTCGTGCCATTCCCCTTCCACTACCATCACCGGCTCTTCTGAAACCCCTCGCTCCTCCACTTCATCCGTAGCCGTCGTCTGCATTTCTCGCCTCCGCTTATTCAGTTCCTCCAGTTTCATTGCCAAATTCACCGCCACCACCTTCGATTTTGTCGTCAAAAGCTCATATGCCAGATCCGCCTTCTCTATTCTTCCCGCCGCATTCAACCTCGGCCCAATCTGAAATCCCACCGTCCCCGTATTTACCACCGCCCCAGAATCCACTTTCTCCGAATTGGCGCCGTTCACATTCGCCACCGCTACTCGCCCGATTTCCATCTTTACTCCCGCATTTCGCATCAGTTCCCGAAGCCCAACCCTCCGCGTCTTTTTTATCACCATCAGCCCAAACCGCGCAATTATCCGATTATCTCCCAGCATCACCATCGAATCACAAATCGTCCCCATCATCGCCAATTCCGTCATCCATTTCATCTGCGCCTCGCTCATCTTCCCTCTTTTCACCATCATCCTCGCCACATAAAACGCCACTCCCGCCCCACATAAATCCTCCAAATGATGCTTCCCTAAATTTACTCCAATTTTCCTCTCGGTCGCGCCACCCTGTGGCTCACGCACTAAAGCGCGACTCGCCACAACCTTTTCCCGAAAATCCTTCCGCTTTGGATTTACCACCGCCACTGCCTCCGGCATCTCCCCCGAAATCTCATGATGATCCGTCACCACCGTATCTACCCCAATTCTCCTAAGCTCCTTAATTACCTCCCCGTTATTACTCCCACAGTCCACCGTTACCACCAAAGTCGCCCCCATCTCCTTCGCCTTCTCCACCACTTTCATACTCATCCCATATCCATCCAAAAACCGATCCGGCAACATCACAAAAAACTCCGAAACTCCAGCCGCCTCTAAAATCTCCGCCATCTCCGCACTCGCCGTCACTCCGTCCACGTCATAATCCCCATAAATTATTACCTTTTCCCTCGTTTCCCCCGCCCGAATAATCCGCTCCACCGCCTTTTCCATATCTGGCAAAACTTCCGGCTCCGCCAAATCCTCCCATTTTGGCTCTAAAAACTCCTCCGAAAATCCTCTTTTCTCTAATAATCTCGCAAACAGCCTACTCACAAATCCTCCACTTCTCTATTAAATCCCCGCTCCCAATTCTGAATAAATTTTTTACTCAGTCCCCAAAAATTCTCTATCCAATCGTCTTATTTACATTACTTCGCTTATTTTTCCGCATCTGCTCACTCTTAATCACCATCGTCTGTAATTCCTTCAATAGTGGAAACTGCCGATTCGCCTGATAAACTCGCGTATTTCCCTTTCTTGTTACAATCAGAAACTCCCCTTTCTCCAGCCTCGTCAGCTCCCTCTGTATATTTCCAGGATCCTCCTTTATCAACTTCGCCAATCCTCGCACATGCGTCTTAAAATCCGGATACTTCGCAAACACCGTCAAAATTTTTCGCCTTACTCTCGATGTAATAAAAACATCTAGCATCTATTTTCACCTCGCTAATATATCACCTACCATTATACTTAAAATCCACCACCTTTTCAACCCCATTTTTCACCATTTTTTGCCCACTTCCTACATTGTCGCCACCACAGCCTCCTCTAGTCAGCCAATAGAGCTCCGTCCTCAACTTTTACTCCAATAAACCTGTATTTTTCTTTTTTGTTCGTAATTGGGAAATTATAATACAGGGGAGAGAAAATCGTCAAGGATTCGGAAATTCTAACGAATTTCCCGCTTCGCGTCCTTGACTATTTTCTCTCTCCCCGCATTTCTAAAACCAATTACACAAACAAAAAGAAATTCGCCCTTATCCACACACTCTCTACTTTCGTCCCCAACTCGACATACTCTAGCTAGCCGCGGTGCTAAAGCACCGCGGCGTATGTGCCAATGTCCCCGTCCCCCTCCTCTAGAGATTAAGGCATCTCCGACTCTCTGTTAGATTTTCTTTACTTTAGGCGAATATAATCAGATTTGAATATTGTAAAAATAGCAACAGCCACTATGTTTTTTCGGGGCCAGCCCGAAGGGCGACTGAGGAGAAAAAACTAGACTGGATGTTGCTATTTTTACAATAATTCAAGTCCTCGCTTAAAGTAAAGAAAATCTAACAAGACAAATTAGGGTATAATATATACTATGTACTACGAGGTGATTCCCACAAAAATTTTTAATGCAAACTCCGACTTTCTGACTTATTTTTCCGACCAAACTCTCCTCCCCGGCCAACTCGTAAAAATCCCCCTCGGCAAAACCACCTCTCTCGCAATTATAAATAAAAAAGTTAAAAAACCCGACTTCCCCACCAAGCCAATAAAAGAGC
>JAUNQQ010000030.1 GCA_030536095.1 Candidatus Saccharimonadota bacterium | reverse complement strand
CTAGAATAAATCAGAGGGGAGCGTCGCGCGAGCACAAAGGAACTTTTTTTCGGGAAAAGAAAAAATGTATTTATGTAGTTCGTCACGGAGAAAAACGCGTTCGGCTGGTGGCATGGCGAGAACTAGGTCGAAAAAGTCGATTTTTAGTTTCAGTAAGTTACGCCACTTTCGGAAAAAATTATCGCTTGGGGTAATGAGCTGAGATTCCTTTCCGAGATTCTTTGCAATACGCTCGAGGTTATCCGAGAGATAAATTCGGTCGGCAGATGTCCAGCGACTACGGTTCACCTGGACTGGAGACAAGCCAAAAAGCATGAGCGCAGACTGAGAGGCGCCAGAAAGCGCAAGCGTGGCGCGATATTTACGCAGGAACTGCTTAGGAGTAATCGAGTTAATCTGGGTATGAGCGTTCCAGAGAGAACACATCAAGGCAAAGGTAGCGGGAATTTGCCAATGGTCACGAGAAATCGATAAATCCATTCTTCTACCGAATCGGTCAATGAGGTAATAAAACTCGGTAATCTCGGCCTCCTTATAATTATAAGGAGGATGGTCTATGAGATGGCAATCGGCGTAATTTAGGATGTAAATTTCATCTTCAGACGGACGATCAGAGAATTGGTAAAGCATAATAACCTTCTTTCATTCTAGCTAAAAAGAACTCTGCGATAAATATATTATAGCAGAGTTCTTTTGTATTGTAAAGTAAGACTACATCCGAATTTCAGCGTCAACGCCGGCCGGAAGCGAAAGATTCTGGAGAGATTCAATCGTCTTTGGTGTAGCATTCAGGATATCAATTAGACGCTTATGGATTTTCATCTCAAAGGCCTCGCCGCCAGTCTTATAGACATGCGGAGATTTCACGACAGTAAAGGTTGAGCGCTTAGTTGGAAGCGGAACTGGACCGGAAACGGTTGCGCCGGTGCGAATTGCCGTATCGACAATCTGCTTCGCACTCTGATCAATAACGCGATGGTCATAGGCCTTTAGACGAATACGAATCTTTAGACCTTCGGTAGCTTCGGTTTTTTTAGTAGTTGGCATTTTATCCTTTCTGCTCCGTAATCTCAGATACTCCCAGAGAGAGTGTCAATGAGTTTTCGGGGCGTGATTATTGTATTAATGATTAGTTTTATTATACAGGAATTTTAGAAAAAGTCAAGGATGTATCTGGGGTTACTGAGGAAAACTTAATTGCGTCGGCAAAATAGAGAGGAGATTAAAATTGGGGAGACTAGAGCGATGGGGTAGCAATAGCGAAAAACGGAAACTGGACCGAGAAAAATAGTGAGATATAGACCGATAATCAGAGAGAGGGGGACAAGGAAGTTTTTTCGTTTTTGATGAATATAGAGGATAATTGTAAAAATTAGAATGATAAAATGGATGCCGACAGAGTAAAGAGTAGAAAGAATGGGGAGTTCTCGCCACTTATTGCTGGTAATGAGGGCAGAGAGGGCTTTTTCAAGCAGAGGGAACTTTGATTCGCGATTAATCTGCATTTCAGAAATAGATGGACGCTCGGGCCAATCTGATGCGATGGCGCTCATACGATATTCGCAGTAGGGATGATAGTTGTTTCTAGCGTCATAATAATATTTATTTGGATACCATGTCCCGAGAGTATTTAGAAGAAAGGCCTCTAGATAAGAGCGTGGGTGCGATATGCCAAGACGTATCCAGAGACTAAAATAACGGAGGGGGTTTTCGCTGATTTTTGTAGCATTCAGGGTTTCCTTAGTGCGATCTGCGAGGAGCGGAAGATCTTTATAGAGCTCCAATTTACCAGGAGTGTCATAGAAATAATCAATTTCGGATTTTTCTTCGGCGGTGAGTTTTTGACTTTCATTATAAACTTTAGCAAATTGCTGAGAAGGAATACTCATCATTTCATTGATTGTGTCAACCTTAGGAATGTTTAAGATTTTTAGGACTGGACCAGAGAAGACAAAACTCAGTATAATCGGAATAGCAATTATGAGAGTAGTCTTCAATTTATTTCTCTTAGTGAAAATAAGGGCAGAAACGACCACAACGAGAAGGGCATAAACGCCATTATTGCGACAGAGGCACATTAAAAAACTAAAAAGAATGAATTTTAGTGGAGTCTTTTTGTTGCGCCAGTAGGATTTTTCGGTAAAGGCATTATATAATTCGATAAAAGTGAGGGCGAAAAGGCCACCAAAGATGGTATCTTGAGTAGTGTAAACAGTCATTAGTCCGTAGGTTAAAACAAGAGTAAAAAGAAGAAGCGCGGAGAGCGTAAAGTAGTTATTGCGAAATTTTTGATGAATAAAGAGGACGATTTTAGTGTAGATTAACGACATTAAAACTAGTTGAAGAAAGGTGGAGAGAGCAACACCAGCACTAAGGCTACCGAGGACGTCGCGACCAAAAATTAAGATGCGTGAAAAAACAAAGCCAAGAAAAACTGACCAGTGAGAAGTTAGGTCGCCGTAGAAAAATTGGTAAGCGTGCGCCGAGGAATCCCAACCGTAAATCCCGGGATAGAGGGCGAGCCACAAGAGGAAGTTTGTAGTAAAAAAGACAAGAAAAATAATAAGTTTATGTTTTTTGGTAAGAAGCGGAGATCTTAACGGACAATAGGAATCTAGCCATTTAATGAGGTGGTAAGTAACTGGAAAAATGGCGAGACTAAACATAAGGATTTTTATAAGGGTAAAAAATGTCCAAATAATAGCGCCGCTGAGATCGAGTTGTTTGCCAATAACTAGGATAGTGGAAAGTATGAGGCTGAAAAATAGGGCGGGAATGGAAACTGGGGTTTTTAGGCGAATGTTTTTAACGAGAAAAAGAAGTAGAGCAAAAATGATTAGATTAAGAAAATCGTGAGGATTTTCGAGGTAAAGCGAAATTCCTACTGTCCCAATAACAGAGATTAAAAATTGAAATACGTGGCCGGAATTATGTTTCATGAGGCTTTCCGAATTTGGTTTTTCGGAGAATCTCAGTATGGGAGCGGAGATAGTTTGTACTAACCGTAAGACCGCGTAGTTTTATAAGAGACCAGTTTTGAGAAGTGGAAATCTTACAGAAACGATGAGAGAGTTTCTGGGCAAGGGTTTTAGTTATATGCTTTAGCTTACTGACTACCTTCCAGGAGGTAGAATAGAAACGTGGCGAAGTAAACTCGGCGAGATATTTCCGGGTTGAGCTACTGGTTTTTGTCGCAATTTCTTCTTCGTTTGCGCCGACAAAATCGGAAATTTCATCACGAATCGTCTCGCGCATTTTGGCGGATTTACACCAGTTATGAGCGGCATAGATATAATCACAGAAATAAGTCCAGAAGAAATCATAGTGTTTCTTTGTCTGGAGAAGTTTTTCGCGAGCAAGCAGAGCGTGAAGTTCAACAAAGATGCGAATATTGTCGATAGAAGAGTCTTCTTCGGTTTGCTTCGACCAAGTCTGAGACATAAAGGAACCTTCGTGGCGGAAATAATAGTAGAGCGGCTCATACACGAAGAAAGCGGAGTTGCTAGCAAACATATAGGCGGTAACAAAGAAACTGTCTTCGTAACGTAAACCAACCGGGAAGCGAAGCTGATGTTTCTCAACGAGGCTCTTTCGAAAGATTTTGTTATCAACGGAAGTATCAATATTGTGGATAATATTCCCGTCAATTAGATGTCGGCCGGAAAATTTTAGCTTATAATAGCAGTCGTCACTGAATTTCATTTCGTGGTGAGCTTCATAGAAGACTTTTATTTCACAGATACCAATATCAGTGTTCTGGGTATGAATTGCGGAAAACATCTTTTCGCACATAGTCGGCGCATAATAATCGTCACCATCGCAAAACATGATATATTCGGCGGAGGCCTTAGAGAGACCGAAATTACGCGAGGCGGAAATTCCGCCGTTTTCCTCGAGGAAATATGGCTTTATGCGGGAATCCTTTTTTGCGTAGGATTTTATGATTTCGGGAGTTTTGTCTTCAGAAGCGTCGTCAATGATAATTGCTTCAAAGTCGGCAAAAGTCTGGGCAAGAATGGCGTCGAGACAGGTCTTTAGGTATTTTTCGTCGTTATGCGTTGTAATGATAATACTAATTTTTGGCATTATTCTTCCCTTTCTGTTCGTTTAGCTGCTGCTCTAGGAGGGCAAGTTGGTCGGTCAAAATGGCATTTTGTTCGACGAGATTGTCAACGAGATTCATAATTTCAATCTGGCGGCGATAAGCAGGGCGCAGACGCTTATTGGCTTTACTGATAAACTTATGGAGCTTAGGCTTCAGGGAGGCAAGACGGTAATAGTTATAATAGATACTGGGCGGATAATTAATAATAAGCTGGAGCTTTTTCCACTGGGTTCTTGAGAAGTAAGAGCGATTAAGGCTGACATTTTTGTATTCTTCGCTCATCTTTATGATAAATTTTTTGGCAAGATTTGGGGCGAGGCGCTCAATATTCCAGAGATAGGCACCGAATTTTGCAAATTGCATAGCATCACCGAAATCGTCGAACAACTCGTGTTCGCGAAGATATTTTTCGATTTCAGCATACTCATCGCAGACGCAGAAAACCTTTCCGGGGTTATTTACGGAAGAGGATTCATTATCTAGGCGATAATGAAGAAAGGCGCGTTCGGAAAAGGCGGCGCGTTTAGCATTTGCCCAGACCTTAAAGTTAAAACCGGTGTCCTGGTAGGAGGCGCCTGGCGTAGAGAGGAACTTAATGTCGTTTTTTAGGAGAAATTCGCGATTATATAAACCTGACCAGATAGCTGGTGCCATATAAATCATATAGAGTTCCTTAGAAGGATCAACGAGACGACCGACAGATAGGGGATCAATCACGGACCATTTTTTGTTCTGATGATCCTTATAGTGATAATAATTTACGCGAACAACATCAGTCTGGTATTTTTCGGAGAGGTTATACATAGTCTCAAAAGCCTCAGGTTCGAGAAAATCATCAGACTCGAGGATACCGACATATTTACCAGTGGCCTTTTCGAGCCCCCTGTTCATACTGTCGCCATAGCCGGAGTTTTTCTTAGTAATAACAGAGATGCGCGAATCTTTTGCGGCGTATTTCTTTATGATTGCAGGAGAAGAATCAGTCGAGCCGTCATTAATACAGATGATCTCGATATCTTTTAGAGTCTGGGAAATTAGACTCTCTAGGCAAGCAGGGAGGTATTTTTCGACATTATATATCGGAACTAAAACAGAGACTTTTACTTTATTTTTCATTATATATCATTATATCATAGATATTAGAAATCAAGAAGGAAAATTGGAATTAAATGTTTGGAGTTTTATGTTTAGAATCTATGAGAAAACTTCGCTTCGCGTCATTATTAAATTCATCGCGAGAAAATTATTCGTAACGGAGAGCATCTATCGGGTCTTTTTTCGCGGCGGCGCGAGCGGGCGCAGTGCCGGCGATGAAAGAAATAGTCATTAACAATAAGACAATCGGAAGAATTGATTCGGGCGAATACTCAACCAGATTAAAACTCGGGAAGTCGGCGAGATAATTTCCGGGCTGATGGAGAAAAGCATTGAGAGCGTTTCCCGCAATAGTCGAGAGGGCGATACCGAGAAGCGAGCCCCAGAAACCAATTAGAATCGCCTCGATGGAAAATTCGAGAAAGACCTTAAACGAGGAAAGACCGAGAGCTTTTTCGAGGCCGATTTCACGCGTGCGCTCCTGAACAGCCATAAAGAGAGTGTTTATAATCCCGATTGCGGCGGCGAGCAGGGCAATTGCTCCGAAAGCATTAAGAATGGCGGCGAGGGCATCGAAGAAGGTTTTGATCGTACCAATTATATCTTCGATGGTCATAGCGGTGAGACCAAAATCTTCGAGCGAAGATTTTATTTCGGCGGATGAGTATTTTTCGTAGTCATAAGTGGCGGCGAGAAAATGCGTCTCGTTTTTTAGCTTATTATATTCATCGGCAGGAAGAAGCGAGGCATAACTCTTTAGATTGGCAGTATAAATATCGTCATTTAAGGTCTGGTTAATGATGGGCGAGCCGCTAGTCATTACGGACGGGTTCTGAATACCGACGATTTTGGCGGAAAATTCACTGGGCTTTTTTGTGTATTCATCAATATAAACGAGCTTTACGGATTTTCCCAGTGCATCCTCGGGATTAGAAAACCCGAGCGCTTCGGTCCAATCAGATGTAAACATTATTTCGTAAGAATCAGAATTATTATCAGGAATGCGTCCGGACTGCATATCGAAATCTGCACTGCCAGTAGGAAAGATACTAGTATTAATAGTAAACTGTTTTTTATTTTCGGGACTTTCGACATAAGTTAGACTAGCAAAATTTCCGGCCATAACTGAATCGCTGATAATACCAGGGGTATGTTTTACGCGCTCAATCTGTTCCTCGGTAATTGCAGGCATCTTATTTGGGCCAGCAGAAGTGGATTTTTCAGGATTATATTCCTTTGGTTTTTGGACGAGAGAAGTCTGGTCGGTTAAATCCTCACCGAGGCTCTTTGGAAAAATCTCAATAAAACCATTGCCGCCAAAAGAAGAAACCTGTTTATCAAGAAAATTATTTACGCCGGACTGGATGGCGACAGTAGTAATAATCGCAAAAGAACCAACGAGAATTGCGAGAAGAGTAAGAAAAGTCCGGAGCTTGTTCTTAAAAAGGTTATGGTTAGCGGTTTTTATTAAATCAAAAAGGGTCATTGGTTTTTCTCCCGAGTTATATTCTCTCTTGTAGGTTTAGCGGAGTTCTTATTAGTTTCGGCGGAAATTTTACCATCAGAGATACGTATAGTGCGATTACAGAGCTTAGCAAGGTCTTCATCATGAGTAACGATAACAAGGGTAACACCTTTTTCGCGATTCAGGCCAAAGAGAAGCTTGGTGATTTTTTCGCCATTAGCGGAATCAAGATTACCGGTCGGTTCATCGGCAAAGATGATTTTTGGATTATTTACAATGGCGCGAGCAATACAGGTGCGCTGTTTTTGACCGCCGGAGAGATTAGTCGCGCGATTTTTTGCCTTATCGGCGAGACCGACGGTTTTTAGGGCGTCCAAGGCAAGTTCCTTACGACGGAACGGACTGGACTTGGCGATTTTTAGTGGAAGCATAACATTTTCAAGAACAGTATCGCTCGCATTCATAAAAAACTGCTGAAAAACGAAGCCAAATTCCTGATTACGAAGATAATTTAGCTCGGATTTTTTAAGTTTTGTGGTATTTTTACCATTAATATAGATGTTGCCACTTGTCGGACGATCAAGCAATGCTAGAAGATGCATCAGGGTAGACTTTCCAGAACCGGATTTTCCAATGATTGCGACAGATTCACCAGCGTTGATTTTTATGTCAATGTCTTTTAGTGCGCGAAAAGAAGTCTGGCGTTTACCGTAGGTTTTAGAAAGATTTTTTGCCTCGATAATTGGTTGCATAGGGATATTATAATTTGGGTATAAATAAAAGTCAAGAAAAACTGATGACCGAAAGATAACTAAGTTATCGGAAAATTACCTCTGGAAAAAGAGCAGGCGGAACCTGCTCTTTCGGAAAACGAGAATTCTGGATGAGTTGGATTACTAGAAGCCACCGAAGCCGCCACCAGCAAAATCGCCCGGACCGCCGAAACCGGCGTAACCTGGGCCGCCATAACCACCGGGACCAAATCCACCAAAATTACCAAAACCGGGTCCTGGTCCAGGTCCGCCAAAATGACCGAACTGGCCGAAGCCATAACCGAAGCCGCCAGGGCCGGAGCTATGGGCATGACCAACGGCGCCGCCGAGGGGACTAACATAACTAAACGGTCCATAATGACCACCGTCACCAGGGTCGTGAGAAGAGCCGCTTTGGGTTTCAGCTAGTAGCTCTTCGGCCGATTCAGGATTCAGATGAATTGAGCCTGTACTAAAGAGACGCCGGAGCCGAGAACTAGAACGACGGGTCGAATTTCTCATGTTTCCTCCTAAAGAACGAGCGTTTGCTTATGGTAATTATATCATTTTTTATGGAAAATGTAAAATAAAATCGGGACAATCTATTTTGTCCCGATTTATGAAGTTATTTATCGTGCTTATTTATTGCGCGCATCGATAATTTCCTGCGCAACATTCGGCGGAACTTCCTCATAAGCAAAGAGTTCCATCGAGGAGGCAGCGCGACCCTGCGACATGGAGCGAAGGTCGGAAGTGTAGCCAAAGAGATTTCCGAGCGGACAAAAAGCCTTAATTAGCTTCGCGCCGCCAGTCATGTCTTCCATCGAGTCAATCCGACCACGACGAGAGTTAATATCGCCGATAACATCGCCCATGAATTCTTCTGGAGTGGTAATTTCGAGCTTCATTACTGGCTCGAGCAAAACTGGGTTTGCCTTTTTCACGCCTTCGCGTGTAGCGAGAGCACCAGCCATATGGAAGGCAAGCTCGGAGGAGTCAACATCGTGATACGAGCCGTCATAGAGAGTTGCTTTAATGTCAACAACCGGATAGCCGGCAATAACACCGCCATTCAAAGTCTCAACAATTCCCTGCTGAACTGGCTTACGGAATTCCTGTGGAACGACACCACCCTTAATCTGGTCGATAAACTCAAAGCCCTTACCAGCTTCATTCGGCTCAAACTTCACCCAAACATCACCGTATTGACCACGACCACCGGTCTGCTTAACATATTTACCCTGCGCTTCGGCGGTTCCGCGAATAGTTTCACGGTAAGCTACCTGCGGAGCACCGGTTGAGGCTTCAACATTATGTTCACGATGAAGACGATCGATAATAATCTCGAGATGAAGCTCGCCCATACCAGAGATAATCGTCTGACCAGTTTCTTCATCAGTATGAACACGGAAGGTTGGATCTTCTTCGGCCATTTTAGAAAGACCAAGTGCCATTTTTTCCTGATCGGACTTAGTCTTTGGTTCAACGGCAATAGAGACAGGCGGTTCAGGAAACTCAATCGACTCAAGATGAATCGGATGTGCCGGATCGCAGATGGTTGTACCAGTCGTACAATCCTTCAGTCCGACTACGGCGGCAATATCACCCGCGGCAATATGATCGATTTCCTCACGCTTATCAGCGAACATCCGAACGATACGACCAACACGCTCCTTGTTTCCGGTTGTGGCATTTAGAATCGTTTCACCGGATTTTAGAACGCCGGAGTAGACGCGAATGAAGATTAGCTTTCCAACGAAAGGATCGGTCGCGATCTTAAAGGCAAGAGCGCACAACGGTTCTGAATCAGAAGCTTTTCGGATTTCTTCGTCACCAGATTTTGGATTTGTACCGACGGTCTGTCCCTGATCACGATCAAGCGGCGAAGGAAGATAGTCGGCAACAAGGTCAAGAACCTTTTCAACGATTACACCACGACCATCACCACCGGTTACGAGGAAGAAATCTCCATCGAGAATACGGCGGCGAAGCGCGGACTTCAACTCGTCAGTCGTAATTGCTTCTTCACCCTGTTCGAAGTATTTATTCATCAGTTCTTCATCAGCTGAAACTGCCTCTTCGACTAAAACAGCACGAGCATTCTTCGCTTTTTCAAGCATATCTTCAGGGATTTCGCCGACGGTTAATTCGTGATCAGTATAGTCTTTATAGGTATAAGCCTTCATATCAACCAAATCAACTACACCGCAAATGTCCTTCTCAAAACCGATAGGCAGATGAATTGCGACGGCATTCTTCGAAAGACGCTTATGAATCGACTCGAGGGATTTATAGAAATCACCACCGGTCTGGTTAATCTTATTTACAAAGCAGAGGCGAGGAATACCATATTTAGTAGCTTGGCGCCAGACGGTTTCGCTCTGCGCCTCAACACCCATTTTTCCATCGAAGACAACGACTGCGCCGTCAAGCACACGAAGTGAACGCTCAACCTCAGCGGTAAAATCGATGTGGCCTGGAGTGTCAATAATATTAATCTTACAACCCTTCCAAGTAGCCGTTACGGCGGCGGAAGTAATCGTAATACCGCGCTCCTTTTCCTGCTCCATCCAGTCAGTCTCAGCGCCACCGGTATCACCTTTAACTAGGTCGATTTTATGCTTTAGGCCAGTACGATAAAGAATCGCCTCGGTTGTCGTAGTTTTTCCAGCGTCAATATGAGCAATGATGCCAATATTGCGGAACTTTGATAGATCTTTTATTTCAGTTGACATATAGTTATACCTTTATTAGTTAATTATTCCGGCCAGATTTTTCTGTTTCTCCACAAAAAACAGGCGTTTAGGTAATTGTAGCATAAGACGGAGGAAAGTGCAATGGGATTTTAGTCTGGAGCTTCGACTCTTTTTCGTGTTTCCCTAAAATTTCTCCTTCTTCGGCGAGAGACTTGGATTTATTGTAAAAATCTGGCTATTCACTCGAAAAGGAAATGATTAGTAGAAAATAAAAGCCCCTCTTATCTACAATGGAGGGTAGGAAGAAATATAATCGAAGTCTAGATTTGGTGCCCGGGACAGGACTTGAACCTGCACGCTTTATCGGCATATGCTCCTAAGGCATACGTGTCTACCAATTCCACCACCCGGGCATATTTATATTATATCACGATTTACTAGTTTTTGGGAAGTCAAAAATGTAACAAAAGTGCCAAGCAATAGCGTGATAGGCAAAAAATCCTCGGGGCCAGTATTGGGAACAGAGGAAGCTGGGGCACCGCTGCCGCCTTTTCCAGAATTGCTACTCGAAACGTTATTATCAGATTTTTTATTGCAGTCAGACGAACAAGGAGAAGATGATCCATTCTTGTCAGTATTTCCGGATTCAGATGAATTACTATCTCCCTCCGTAGTCGAAGAAACTCCTTCGGCTGGTTCTGGCTCAGTATTTTCCGAAGCAGAAGAATCGGTCTGGTCGGAAGTAGAAGCGGGTGTAGTGGCGCCAGGTAGAATATTATCAGTATAAGATACCTCTCCCTTGCCTTTATTCTGATAATTTGCAACAAAAACGATTCCCCAAACCGCAATACCTAGAACGACTAGAGTTACCAAAGCAGTCACAATAACGAATTTAGCATTCTGAGACTTCTGATTAGAGCTGTATGACTGATTCATCGCTGAATTCTCCCTGTTATTTAACGTATCAGGTTTATTCTAGCACATCTCAAGAGAAAATGCAATAATAAAATAAAACATTAGCTTTGTCCA